>CAMNLS010000001.1 GCA_946543495.1 uncultured Selenomonadales bacterium
TTCAAACGTCGCCGCCAAGCACAGGAAGATTGACAGCAGGAACGCCGCCGCCCCGCCGAACTCTTCTGTTGTCGCCGCCAAGATGAAAGGTGGCAACATCGCCGCGCCGCACGCTAAAGTTAAGTAGCCCAGCAAGCCCGCTACAATTCGACGATTCATTTGTTTGACTTGCGGCGATTGCACGCCTTGCACAGCATTTGACAATTCTCCGCTGTCGTCTTGCCACCCGCGCTCCACGGCGTGATATGGTCGCCTTCCATTTGCTCAAGTTCAAAGTGTCCGCCGCATTTCGCGCAGATTCCCTGTTGCCGTTCGTAAGCCGCGCGCTTTAGCTTCTTTGAGAACTTGCGCAGATTCAAATGACGTTCGTCGCCGTCCAACAAGTATTCATATATGCCCGCGTTGCGTTTTATTTCCTCGTCCTCCATGAGCCGTTTAATCTTCTCTTCAAGCTCCGCCGCGTCCAAGAACTTTTGCCCGTGACGATTATACATCAGCCCCCACGGCAAGCCTTTCATCTCTTTACGATAGATGGGGAACGTCGCCTGCGCCCACGCGAACACGTTTTGAAAATAAATCCAAAGCTCGTTGCAATGGGTGTCGTGCTGATGATTCGCCATGTACTCTTCCACAGAAATTTTATCGCGGTCGGCTATCCACTTAAGCGCGGTTTCTAAGAACTCTTGCTTTATCGCCGAACCCTTTAACCAGTCTTTATAGTTCTTGTGCGCCGCGCAGTCTTTCTTGCTGAAAAATTTCTTCGCCGCCGTCAGCCAAGCTCCTATGTAAACTATGTTGCGATTCTCTTGCTCCGTCAGCTCCACGCCCGCGATATTAACTATCTTAAACCAGTTAAGCTTTTCCATGTCACTGCCGCCGCTACAAATGTAAATCATCAGCTTGTAATCCAGAAAGGCTTGCTTCTCTTCGGGCATCAAGTTCTTAAAGCCGCGCTTGTTGACCAGATAATCTCCGTGAACGTATTGGCAGATGCTTAGCGTGCGTTGTTGTCCGTCGAGGAGTTCATAACTTCCATTGCCGCTGTCCACCCAATACATCACGTTCAGCGGAAAATTTTTTTGTATGCTCTCAATCACCGCGTTGCGCTGTGCCTTCTTGTAAACGAATTCGCGTTGATAGGCAGGGCGTATGTTCAGCCGCCCGCCGTAGCAAAAGACGCCTTCATCAGCATTATCAACGTAGCCCGCTACCACTTCGCCTATCGGTATCTCGTGCATTTCAATCTTCATGTTGCTTCGCCTCCGCCTAATTCAAATCCTCACTTCGATAAGCAAAATAATTTTCGTAGAAGTAACTTGCGTCCAGTCCTTTCATAAAAATTTCGCGGTCGTCAGTCTTATCAGTCAACGCGGCGGCTAACAGCTTTTTTATCTGTGCGTCGTCAATCGGACTGCGCTCCATTGCCTGAAGATATTTTGTCTTGTCGATTCTGCTCCAGTCAATTACATTACCAATTTCCCTGCTTAGAATGTCATCAAGCCACAGCCGCATACTTCGCCTGTTGCCCTCTCTGAAAGGGTGCGCCACGTTCATTTCAACATACTTGGCGATTATCTCTTCAAAAGTTTTCTGCGGCATTTGCTCCACGCTCAAGACCGCCTCACGCAGATACAATGCCGAAGCAAATCGGAAGTTGCCCTTGCTTATGTTCTCGTTGCGAAGTTCGCCCGCGAAGTCGTAAAGCTCCGAGAACAGCCGCCGATGAATATGAGCCAGTGCCTTGAACGTGCCGCAATGAAATTGTTTCAGCTCGCCGCCCTGCCAAAGTTCAATCGCCGCTTGCTTGCTGAGCCGCTCCTCTGCTCGCGCTAACTCAATCGGGCTATCCAATCCCAATTTGTTTTTTAGCGTCATTGCCTCGCCTCCTTATGAACAGCCGCTTATAAACTTTCCTGCCGTCAATCGTCGCTTGCCTGAACTGTGAATCGTCGTGCCACAGTCCATTTGAAAAGCCAACGCCTTCGCTCTCCGTCGCGCCGACAATATCAAACTGCGTGGGGCAATACTTATCAAGGAAAGTAATCGGGACGCCCATGACGCCGAAATAATCTTCGGGAATCTCGGCGGTCTTGCTGACTTCGATAGCGTCGTAGTTGTCGTAGCGCGGATTGTCTTCGGGCGAATACTTCTTCCAAAGCGTCAACTCCCAATAGCGTTTCGGCGTCTCTATGTTCGTATACCATAAGCATTGATTTGTTGAAACGATTCGTTGTCCGCCTTCAATGCGTGCCTCAGTCCCGTAAAGCTCGTAATCGTCGGGAACGATGAAGCCTGAAATTGCTCGTCCCATGCCATAACCCAGCCACATTTTATTTTGCATGATGAGCGGGAAGATTTCCTTGTAAGTGATTGAATTGATGTTGCCGATGATGAGAAACTTTTTATCGTAGTCGATGAGTTGCTTGACGTATTCGCGGAAGACGCTAAAGGGCGGGTTCGTGACGACAACATCGGCTTGCTTGAGGAGCGCGATTAACTCTTTGGAGCGGAAGTCGCCCGCGCAATAGTGCTCGTCGCCTTCAAGGGTCGTCGTCTTATAAATGCCGTGCTCAATGGCAAATTTCACGTCGTCGAGGTCTTCTGCGCCGTCGCCGTTCCAATCGCGTAGCTCGTCAACTTCAGTCATGTAAGCGGTCTTGCCGTCGGGGAAAAGGTTAATCTCCTTGCCGGCAATGGGTGAGTCGGCATAACTTGTGGTGATGAGCTTTTTAATCTCAAGCGTATTGAACATAAGCGCGAAGTATTGGAAGAAATTACTCTCGAAGGGGTCATCGCAGTTGCAAAGGACGACCTTGCCTTTAAAGAACTCTTTGTAGTGTCGAACCTCTTCGGCGATGTCGTCAAGCTGCGTATAGAACTTATCCTTCTTAGCACGTGCCGCCGCGTTCAGATTGTTATTCTTAGCCATAGTGTAGCCTCCTTACCAGCTAGACTTCTTACGACGAACTTTGATACCCGCTAACGCAATCAGCAACGCGAATATCTCAAGCCGCCCGACAATTAAAATTATCATGCAAAAGACTTTGCCGAACGCCGATAAACTCAAGAAGCTTTGAGCGTCGCACAGCCCCGGCAAATTCCCGACGGTCGATAAGCAAACGATTGACATTGCCACCGCCTCAGAAAATCTTGCGCCCAAGAAACTCAAGACAGCCGCGCAGATAAACATAGTAACGAGCGCAAGGAAGAAGAAACAAAGAATCCTTCCGACAGTATGCATTGGAACAGGCACGTTGCCGACACGAATCGCAGTCATCATGCGCGGGTGCATTGTCTTCTTTATATCCGCCGCCGTGATTTTGAATAGGACAATCAGCCGAATGATTTTAAAGCCGCCGGTCACCGAGCCGATACAACCGCCCGTCACAGCCATTAGGAAGATAAAAAATTTATCGAAGTCGTGAACCGCGCCCGCGCTCTCGTCAAGCGTGATACCCGTCGTGCTGATGAACGATACGATATAAAACAATGACTTATGAAACGCTTCGTTGCCGTCAACGTAAAGCCCTTGATAAAAGACGTGCAACATAAGAATCAACATGCCGAAGAAAATCATGCCGTAAAGAACTTGCACTTCCTCATTGGCGAAGACAAGTTTAAAGTTATCGCGGATTGTTCGATTGAGGCGCAGGAAGTATTGCTTAAGGCGCGTGAAGTAATTCCAACCAAATTCAAGGCGCGGCGGCAGAAGATTATAAATCACGCGATAATAAAGCAAGAAATTGCCGCAAGCGATTAGCATTGAGAATATCGCGGCGTATTCGACGTAAACATTGCTTTGCTCAGGGAAGAACCTTCCGCCGCCCGTCGAGATACAACGCATAGCCATAATCAATGAATCCCACACGTCAAGCCCCGCGAGCTTGAACACGACAACGCTAACCGCCGTCAACGTCACGTAAACTTTCATAACGCGGACGCTCATCAAGTTCATCTGCCCGATAACCGCGCTGAAGCCTTGCCCGCCTGGCAAGCTCAAATTAATTCCGAAACAGCCGCTCACTTCCGGCAAGACGGTAACGAGCATGATTAAGAATAGGAACGAGCCGAGCCACATCAAAGAGCTTTGCCACAAGATTAAAGGATAAGGCACATTACTTGGCAAGATTGATAAGCCCGCCGAGGTCAAGTCGCCGACGGTTTCCAAGAGGGCGTCGAGCGGCATAAGGCAACCCGTCAGCACGAACGGCAAGCACCCGAAGAACGCAGTTATCGGATACATGATTAATATCGCCGCCGCCGAAGCCGCAATGGGTGCGCGTTGAAATCTGCCGATGCCTAATTGAAAAAAAAATATTCCCATCAAGACGGATACAATGCCCGTTAAGGCAAAGACAACCGCCGAGTCAGGTTCTTGAGATTCAATCAGCGCGTAAGCAATCGGCAAGAGGAGTGTCGCCGCGAGCATAAGCACTGCTTGGCTCTGAATTCGCAAAATCATTTTTAAGTTCATGATTCAAAAGTGAAAGTGATTCATCACATGTTCGGTTAAAGACTTCGCGTCGTCGTTCTTGTGCTCAAGAAGATATTCGAGCGTGTGCACGTTGAAGAACGAAGTTATCGGGACGTAGCGATTATATTTGCGGAAGTCGCCCCACTTCATCAGCTTGGCATGTAGCTTGGAAATATCTTTCTTAGTTGCTTTGTGACGCTTAAGAATTCTGCCTAACAAAGCGTCGTCGCTTATCGCCGCAAAAATTTCGTCGATGAGCTTCGGATTAAGTTTGTCGTTCTCGTACTTCTCAATCAACGCGACGGAGGCTTTAGACATTTTAAGCGTTCGGCGTATCGCGAAGACGAAGTAGACAACCAACGCGACGAGTAGGACATCCAAGAAAATACTCATGATTCATTCTCCGCTGTTCAAAATATTTTGACTGTGCTATTATTACTCAAAAGACTTCCGACCCATACGGAAGCGAAATGTATGAGCAGTGCTGTAATAATAACACAGCTAAGGAG
Source organism: uncultured Selenomonadales bacterium (assembly GCA_946543495.1). Lineage (GTDB taxonomy): Bacteria > Bacillota > Negativicutes > Selenomonadales > Selenomonadaceae > Quinella. The sequence continues at coordinate 4,984 of CAMNLS010000001.1, forward strand.
CAAAGGAAATGAATTATAGCGGAACTTTTTACGGAATAGGCGTTGGACCGGGCGACCCGGAATTATTGACGGTCAAGGCGATTAATGCGCTAAGGAAAATCGACACGCTTATTGCGCCGAAGACCGAAAAAAAATCTGACAGCGTTGCCTTGTCAATCGCTCAACCTTATCTTAAACCAAGCGTCGAGATAATTTATCAGACCTTCCCGATGATTAAAGACTTTGCGGAGGAAACTGAAGTTTTCGAGGCGAACAAGGAGGAGATATTAAAGCACCTGCGCGACGAACAAAACGTTGGCTTTGCGACGATTGGTGACCCTATGTTTTACAGCACGTACATTTATATCTTCCAACTGCTGGAGTCGTGCGGCGTTAAGATAGTGACGATACCTGGCGTGCCCGCGTTCCTGGCGATTGCCTCGCAGATAGGTCGCCCGCTCGCTTACGGCAATGACATCTTGACGATAATTCCGGCAACCGCTGAGCCAAACGCAATTAACACTGCCCTTGACCACGCTGACGCAACTGTTCTAATGAAGGTCTACAAAAATTTCCCGGAAGTCGTCGACGCTCTTCAAGCTCGCGGCATGCTTGACGAAGCGGCGTTAGTCAGTCGTTGCGGGCTTGATGACGAAAAGATTATTACGGACATTGCCGCGCATAAGCAGGAGCAATTAAATTACTTATCAACCATTCTCACGCGCCGCAAGCATCGCGGTTAAGGCTATTGTTGTAATCAAGCGGCAAATCTCTTTAAAAAAATTTTTTCATTTATCATAGGAAAATCATATAGCTTAATTATAATACGCGGTATCGGGCAATAGTTTTCGTAAATAAAAAATCGTTTAAAGGAGGGATAGTTTGGAAGAGGGAATAAATCTGCAGTTATATTAGACGTAAGAAACGTAAGCAATTATTTCATTCGTATTTCAATCTATTGACAAGAGGATTGATATTTGTATAATGTGACCGAAAATTGCATGATAGGTCACAATTAAGTAATTATCAAAGGTAATTTGGTAAAATTGTTCATGTAGATGAGAGGCTTAGTCATGTTTCAGAAAATATTAAATAAGCTAAATGACCTGCGACCTAAGCAACTAGCAATTTTGGCAGGAATCGCGGCGTTACTGATGTTCGTCGCGATTTATGCAGGGATAAGCATGATGACAGGAAAGGAAGTTGTCGTTAATCCTGTGGAACCTCCGCAGGAAGAAAAACCTGTCATCGAAACAAAATCCGTTGTCGTCGCGAAAATAAATATCCCTGCGCGGACAAGAATCCAAGAGAGTATGCTTGAGATGAAAGAAGTCCCTGCCGATTTGATTACGAGCGAGGCTATAACCAGCTTTGACTCCGTTAAGGATGTGCAAGTTAAAGTTTCAATATTCGCAGGCGACATACTCACAGTTCAAAAAGTTTTTAACGATAAGGGCGAGGAAGGCTTTGTAGGTGCAATTCCTCCTAACTGCCGCGCAGTATCGATAAATGTAAACGAGATAACGGGCGTAGCAGGATTTGCCAAGCCAGGCGACCGCGTTGATTTACTCCTTGTCGAAAAAAGTAATTACAGCGCGACGACTGAAATTATCTTGCAGAATGTGCCGCTTCTTAGTATTAACCAAGACATGAACGGTGCTAACATTGTCGACGAAAGCGGTGTAACTACTTCTGCAATAAGCAATCCGTCAATCGCAACGTTTGCATTGCCGCCCGAAGACGTTTTAGAATTAATCTCTGCGTCGAAGCTCGGGGAAATTTATATGATGTTGCGTCCCGCGAATCCAAGAGCTACTTATGTCGCGGAAAAGGCATGCACTATGAATTCCATTAATAAGCCGCAACCTGTTTATGAACCCGAACCGACACCGGTTATCCCTTCAACCCCAGTTCCTGATGTACCTCTGCCGCAAATCCCTGTAGTGCCCGTCACACCGAAGTTTGATATTATTCAAGGCGACGAGCTTACACAAAGCTCTGAAGCAACTGCACAAGTTCAAAGCTTTTCCGCCTCTGCCCATTCCGCACTTCCAGCAATCCCTTCACGCAATGCCAGTACCGAATCTTATGCACCACCTGTTCCAAGCACGCCTGTGTCGAATTCTCCTATCATGAATCAAATTGGACATTAAAGAGTATAGGACTGTTAATTATGAACTATTCAATCTTAAAGAAAATTTGTTTGGCGGCAGTAGTGCCCATTTGTTTATCGTCAAGTGTTGCTCATGCCGCCGAAGTCGAAACGCTTAGCATAAAGAAACAGACTTCGCATTACATAGACATGAAAAAGCAAATCACGCGAATTGCGGTGGGCAACAAGGACATTGCGTCGGTTATTCAGTTGCCTGGCTCGGCGAATGAATTCTTAATCGTCACTAAGGCAAATGCCGGTTCGACTGCGCTGTTCGTGTGGACAATCGACGGTGCTCGATATGAATATAATATCGTCGTTTCGCCCGAAGACCCCGGACAAGCCATGCTGATTGAACAGGCAATCGGGCTACCCGATGTTCATGTTAAGATGGTCGGCGAAAGAATTTTGCTAACAGGCACGGTCGAGAATCAATACGAAAAGAATTACGCCCTGCAGACGGCGCGGCTTTTTATAAACGGTAGCACGGATAGCAGTCTTCTTGTCGGCAGTGGTTTCGACATGGAACTTAACATACAAAGTGCCAAATCCGAAGGCGGTGGAAATGGCGAAGTGAGCGAGTCACAATCTTCTGGAACGATTATAGACCTTTTGCAAATTCTTCACCCGACGCAAATCCGCCTTGAAGCTCAGATTATTGAAATTAATTCCGATGACGCAAGAGACCTCGGTCTCCAATACGGCACGAGCGGCAGAGGAGGCGTCTTTTATTTCGGCGAAGACTATGCCCGTTCTAATGCTCATACTTCTTTTAGAAATAATCCTATCAAATGGGCAGAACAACATTTTTCTCCAATTAATGCCACAATTAACGTATTGGTCACTAATGGCAAAGCAAGGATTCTTTCGCGCCCAAGCGTTACGACACTTAGCGGCGAACAGGCAACCATTCAAATCGGCGGTAAAATCCCTTATACGAATTATAGCGATAACGGCAGACCTGTTGTTAATTTTGAAGACTATGGCGTCATTTTGCAATTTAGACCTGTCGTTGACGCACAAAACCGGATAAACTCTGCAATCCATACGGAAGTTAGTAACCTCAGCGGGCAAAGTGTTGAAGGGCAACCGATTATCGCCACACGCCGCGCTGACTCTGTCATAACTTTAAATTCTGGCTCGCCAATCGTCATCGGCGGGCTTATGGATTCTTCGGAGAGTAAAACCGTTTCAAAGATTCCGCTCCTTGGCGATATTCCCATTCTCGGCGAATTCTTTAAACATACCTCCAAAACCCGCGATAAACGTGAACTCATAATCGTCGTTACACCTTACCTCGTCGAATCGGAAGAAGAGCTTTCTCAATCTCCAATGTCAGAGCCTATGCGCCAGTGGTATGAACAGGAAGAAGCACAACGCAAAGTAATGGAACCCCATGACTTCAAGGAACCTGAAGAATCCGACGATGACATTTTAGAAATTAAGGAGCCAGAGCCCGAAAGGATTCTGCCACCCGCCAATTATCCCCAAGACGGGAAAACCACCGATACACCGTTTAAAAAATAATTTAGGAGGAAGCTTTCATGGCTGTTGAAACTGCTAACTCACTCGAAAGAAGCAGTGTTATTATCAGCGTCTTCAGTACGACGCCCGGCATTGGCAAAACTATAATTGCAATTAATTTGGCGGCGGGGCTTGCTCATGAAGGCTACAAGGTTTGCCTGTGCGATTTGGATTTGCAGTTCGGCGACGTATTAAATTACCTTAAGATTACTTCTGAAACAGAGCTTACCTCTGAAAAAACTGTCGCTGGTGCTCAACGCTACTTGCTCGATCACCCCAATAAATTCAATATCAAAGATTTTCTTATTGACTATACTCAAGGCAATGTAACTTTTTCAATTCTGCCTGCGCCGCTTTACGTTTTCGACGCCTATCAAATCGATGTTCAAATCATCTCGAACATTATTGGGCGGCTAAACTTCTTTGACTATATTATCCTCGACCTTAACTCAATGTTCAGTGCCTTGAATTTAGAAATGCTTGATATAAGCACGGTTATAAACTATGTTGGCGTTATAGACTTCCTGCCTGCGCTAAAAAATTATAAGGTTGGTTACGATACGTTGATTCGTTTTGAATACGAAGAAAGTAAGATTCGTCTCGTTGAAAACCGCGCCGATTCACAAAAACTCATTGAAGGTCGCGACGTAGAAAAACTTTTGGGCGAACCATTTTATCACAGGCTGCCAAACGATTATCCGTCTGTCAATAAATCAATTAATAGCGGGCAACCTTTAATGTTCGCCGCACCAGATTCAAAGCTAACCAAAAGTTTTGATGAACTCGTCGGGCTTTACACTAACCGCCCAAAATCAGTTCTGCAGGGCGAAGGACAAACGTCAAGCAGTGGCGGATTATTTAGTAAAATCAAGAGCTGGTTCGGATTCTGATTGAATAAAATTTTTGCGTAGGAGGATTAAAAGTTTTGGCTTATCGAGTGATTGTAATTGAAGACGATCCTGTTATGCTTGAAGAGATTGTTGCCGTCCTTAGACGTTCGCCTGATTTTGAAGTTGCGTCGACTTATAAACAAGCACACGCCGCGATTAATCCTTCGGCGATGTTTCAACCCAACTTGTTTCTTATGAACGTCGATAACGAAGAGATGCTTGATATGGTGCCCGACTTTGTCGACAGATTTCCGAAAGCTTATATCTTGGGCATGATGAACCAATGGGATCCTCTTGTCGCCCAAAGAGTGGCGCAAGGTGGCGGGACGGGCTGTATCTTGAAACCATTCACTGCCAAGGACATTCTTGAGCATCTTCAAGTTTACGCCAGCCGTGGAAAGAATAAGCCCGCCAAATTAATTTCCTTCTTCAGCCCAAAAGGGCGTGCTGGGCGAACAACTTTAGCCGCGATTCTTGCGTTGCTCATTGCAGAGAAGACTGGCGAACGTGTCGCATTAATTGACGCCGATTTACAATTCGGAGACCTGCCGATTTTCTTCGACTTGGAGCCAAAGCGTACAGTTATCGACGCCACGCAAGATATAAGATTGTTGACGCCCGTGACGTTCGCACCATATTTTTATCCGATTAAAAAAGGTGTCTCGCTCCTTAGCAGTCCCGATCGTCCGGAGTATGCCGAGCTTGTCACGCCCGAAGGTCTAGTTGAAGTTGTAATGATGACAGGTAATATCTTCCGCTATGTGCTTGTTGACTTGCCGTCGGGTTTTAATCCATTGGCTCTCAACATATGTCGCATTTCCAACTTAGTTTTTATCACCACAATGATTAACAGCGGTTTCGAGATTAAACACGCTAGGAAGGCAATGGACATGTTTGCGCAACAAGACGACGGGCGGCGCAAGGTTCATGCGGTCTTTACTCGTGTTAATCCCTTCACAGAAGAGAACCGCAAAAAAATCTCGGAGCAACTCGGCTATCCTGTCGACTATATGATTCCTAATGAATACAAAATGATTTCTGTCGCTAACAGCGGTCGTCTTGCGCAGGGCTTGCCGAAAGATACTCTTTTAATGCAGACGATTAGCGGCATGGCAGATAAAATTATTGCCGCGAAGGAGTGAGGATAAATGGTTTTCCTCATCGCATTAGTTGGCGCAGTGGCAACTTTTACTTTTATATTTCTAGTCTTAACCCTTATTAAGAAACGTAACAAGATAGATATTTTCAAACGTCTTCGCAGGCATGTTGATGTTGACGCAAATAAAGGTCAAGGCGAAGATGAAGATATTATCCGCCGCATTTCTAATTTCATTAAGCGTATGGCAAATCCTATTTCAGATTGGGAAATCTCGAAGAAATTGGACTTCCGCCTTAGGCAAGCAGGCATTCCGTTATTCGGAGCAGAGTTCATCATTCTTTGCTTATTGTGTGCTATAGTGGGCGGCGGCGTTACTTTCGTTATCACGCTGAATTTATCGGTTGCGTTGCTTGCGGCTGTGGCGATACCGCTCGGCTTGTGGATGTGGAGTGCAATAGCAATAAATAAAAGGCGGAACTCTTTTACCGAACAGCTAAGCGATTGCTTAACAACGGTTGCAAACGCATTGCGCGCAGGCTACAGCTTTCAACAGGCAATGGACGTTGTGGCTCGTGAAATGGAACCGCCCATGAGCACTGAATTTGAACGCGTCTCAACTGACGTGGCAATGGGCGTAACGTTGGAAGAGGCACTGGAGCAAATGAACGTTCGAGTTGCTAGCCCAGACTTTGATCTCGTTGTTACGGCGGTTCTGATTCAGCGTGAAGTAGGTGGTAACCTTGCTCAAATACTCGACACAATCAGTGAAACAATCAACGAACGAATCCGCATGAAACGTGAGATTAATGCGCTGACTGCACAAGGTAGATTTTCTGCATGGGTATTAATCTTGTTGCCGTTCGTCGTTGCCATATTCTGTTACTTCTTCAATCACGATCAGACAATGATGTTGTTTACTGAGGAGTCGGGGCGCATTGCTCTTGCAGCCGCACTAATTATGGAAATTGTAGGCTACGTAGTCATTCAGCGCATTGTTGACATCGAAATATAAATTTTTGTTTAATGGCTTGAATTTCTTACATGAATGTTTTATAATGCCTATCGCTTAAGCTTTGAATTGGCTGACTGTGACAGAATCAGTCATCAAGGATAGAGGCTTTAATCAAAGGATAGAGTTTAAGTTTGGAGGAGATATTCTATGATTAAGTACATTGATAAGTTGATCAAGAAGCTCAAAGCTTCGGAAAAAGGTCAAGGCATGGTTGAGTACGCGCTCATTATTGCTTTCGTCGCGGCTATCGCTATCGTCGCCCTCAATAACGGTCTCGGCAAGGCTGTCGACAATGCTTTCAGTGGCGCAGCCGATATGGTTAATTCTGCGTCTAGTGCTGCAGGAACATGGGCAACCCATAAGTGATGAAGAGGACAGACCAAAACTAAATAAGAAACGATTGGCTTAACAAAACTTTATGAGCTTCCGAAAATTTTTTTTGGAAGCTCTTTTTTCAGAGAGGCGGGCGATATTTATGAAGAGGCAACGCGGACAGTCAGCATTGGAATTTGCGCTTATGTCGCCGCTTATTTTGCTGATTGTTTTTGGGGCAATTTACGGAGGCATAATGTTCCTTCAATTCATGAACTACAGTAACGAAGCTCGCACCATTGCCAGAGAAATAGCCGTAGCGAGTACAACACCAGGAATAGATGGAAAATCTGAAAGAACAAAAAAGGTAGAACGATATAACGGAGTCGCGGCGAACTCTGAAGGAGAGATTCTCGGCGGTATCTACAAAGTGACGCTGACGACCACTCTTTTAAAAAAGGATGAGACTACTGAAGAACTTGTTCCCACTACTTCCAATGATACTGAAGCAGACGAAGTAGGCGTGAGATTTGAGTTTGATCACGGACACGATTTTCCCTTTGGTTTTCCGCCGAGGACTTTTGCGGCGTCTTATCGTATGCAACTTGAATAAAATTAACGCAGGGGGTTGAAAAATCTATGTCAAGATCTCTGTCGTTGCTTGAAAGGCTTGGCGGCAAAACTAAAGAGGATAAGCCGCAACATCATGCGTCAGGTGAACGCCAGCATTTACCCAAACCAGAAGCAGCAAAACATTCGTCAAATCCACACTCTGATTACACAGAAAAACAAATTCAACAAGAACGCGAAGCGGCGTTAGAAGCCTCGGCATTCGCTGGTAGACGTGCATTGACTTCTAGAACGGATGTAATGCAAGAATTAAAGCTTGCAGTTCACCGCCGCATTGTTGATGAGATGACGCCTGAAGAACAAAATGTTCTAGTTCGCGGCGAAGAGGCACGAGAGCAAATAAAAAATATCATCTCGGTCTACAGCAATAGGGAATTGGCGGAAAGTGCTTACACTCTATCACGCGGTGAAAGAATTCAGCTTGTCGACGATATCAGTAACGAATTACTCGGACTTGGACCGCTTGAACCACTACTTCAAAATGACAGCATAACAGAAATAATGGTCAACGGACCGAAGCAAATTTTTATCGAACAAAAAGGCAAGCTCAAACTCAGTGACGTTCATTTCTATGACAACGCGCATTTAATGAACATTATCGAACGCATTTTGACGCCGCTTGGTCGTCGTGTTGATGAGTCTAGCCCGTTGGTTGACGCCCGTCTTGCTGATGGTTCTCGTGTTAATATCATTATCCCGCCGCTGTCATTGGTAGGACCGGTTGTTACTATCCGAAAGTTTTCCAAGAATGCATTATCAATTCACGATCTTGTTAGCTTCGGCACGCTAAGCGAGGATATGGGCAAATTCTTGGATTGTTGCGTTAAAGCGCGATTGAATATCTTGGTATCGGGTGGTACTGGTTCTGGTAAGACAACAACGCTTAACGTGCTTTCGTCGTTTATTCCAGAGACGGACAGAATAGTCACTATTGAGGACGCGGCGGAACTTAGGCTTCAGCAAACGCACGTTGTTACGTTGGAAAGTCGTCCAGCGAACTTGGAAGGACACGGCGCGATAACAATCCGCGACCTTGTGAAGAATGCACTGCGTATGCGTCCTGATAGAATAATCGTCGGTGAGGTTCGTGCGGGTGAGGCTCTTGACATGTTGCAAGCAATGAATACTGGTCACGATGGTTCCTTGACGACGGCGCACGCTAACACGCCCCGCGACGTTCTCAGCCGTCTTGAAACAATGGTTTTAATGGCTGGCATGGAACTTCCCGTTCGCGCAGTTAGAACGCAAGTGTCTTCGGCGATTGATTTAATCCTCCAGCAGTCAAGAATTCGTGACGGCTCAAGGAAGATAACATATATAACTGAAGTTCAAGGCATGGAAGGCGACACGATTATTTTGCAAGACCTTTTCCGCTATGTTCAAGACTACATCGATGAGAAAGGAAAATCCGTTGGGCACTATGAGAGTATGGGGCTGATGCCGAACTTTATGGATAAATTCCAAATGAATGGTATCGACTTGCCGCCGTCGTTTTTCCAAAGCGGGCGGAGGTGACGTTCAATGGCTTTATTCGGTATTGCACTGGTTGCCTCGTTATTGTTCGCTTTCTTAGTAAGTATTGGAATTTTGTATTTTCAGCAAAACCCCGAAGCGCAGTTGCGAAAACGTCTGAACGAGATGATTGTTCAAGCGGAGGCGGAACGTGCCAAAAATCCTAAGAAGCGGAAAAATAAAACGCCGACCGTCATCGAAACGGCACCGAACGCCGCAGTACAAGTAATCGCACAACCACGCAACAACAACAGTTTCAAGGCTCGCGTGATTCAACCGATTATAAATTCCTTAGACGAACGCTTTCAAAAGTTAGCACCCAAAGAGATTAAAGCTCAGCTGGAAGATAAAATTTTCCGCGCAGGCAAGACAGGTGTTTGGAGTGTTACTCGACTCGTAACTATTTGGGTTTTGTCAATTATCGGTTTCACGGGTATTGCAATCTTTATGCTTCAGGGCGTGATGATTCATCCCGTCCAGCAATTGTTCATAATCGTTTTGGCAATGTTTATGGGTGCGGCAATTCCGTTTGTCATTTTGAATTCGACGATTAGAAAGCGCAAGAAAAATATCCGCCGTCAACTTCCCGAATTCCTCGACTTGCTTTGTGTCAGTGTTCAAGCAGGACTTTCATTTGATGGCGCAGTCAATAAAATGACTAAACGCATGAAAGGTCCGCTTATCGACGAATTTAACCGAATGCAAAATGATATTGCACTCGGCATGACTCATCAATACGCGTTGACAAATTTGGCGCGGCGGTGTGATTTGGAAGAAGTTTATTTATTTACAACGTCTGTAATTCAAGCGGAGAAGTTAGGAACGAGCATGACGCGGACGCTTAAACAGCAGGCGGACAATATGCGCGATCGCCATCGCCAGTGGGTCAAGGGTGAAGCTTTAAAAGCTCCTGTCAAAATAATTTTCCCAATGATTTTGTTTATCTTTCCGTCAATATTCGTTGTTCTTCTCTTCCCTGCAATGATTTCCCTTATAAGAGCTTTTAACGGCTAAACGTTAAGAGTTCGCAAAATAATTTCCCCGTCAATATTTATTGACTTCGTCTTACTTTTAAAGTTGTCACATACTAAACCTTTGACGGGTGAGCTGGATTGAAATTATGGAAATTAACAAAAGTATTCGAGCGAAACTCTTCGCCTTGTTTGTTATTATGGGAGCGATTCCGTTTCTCCTCCTCGTTGGTATTACTGCAAACAGCACCTACGATGACTTGGATAATTATGCCAAAGATGCTGGGCGATTAAAAAATTATATCATCTCCGAACATATAACAGAATTAATCGAGAAAAATAGAATTGTTTTGCAGTCAGTTGCTTTGTCTCCTGAAGTAATACAATATATTCAAGAACCAACTCCTCAACGCCGTGAAATTGTCAGTAAGCTCTTGAATAATGTAAACAGCATCTTTGACGATACTAACTGTATGGCGTTGACTGGTGCCGATGCTTGGCAACTTATTCGCACAGACGACGCAACACTCGTAAACTTGAGTAAACGCCAACATTTTAAAGAGGCGATGAAGGGCAAAAGTTATGTCACTGATATCATATCCAGCATGTCGACAGGGAGCATGATTATCGTCGTGGAATCTCCTGTGTTCAACGCCGAAGGCAAGCCTATTGGTATGGTGCAGAGAAATTTTGATTTAACCGCTCTGGAAGATTATATTAAAATCCTAGATGACGAAGAAACTTATATTGTCCTTATGGATAGATCAGGACATATTATTGCTAACTCTAGAAAAGTCGTACAAAATCAACCGGAATTAGTTACGGATAACAATTACAAATTTATATTAGACAGGATTTATAACAGTTCAGGTGCCATTTATTTGAACGTTGACGGCGAAAAATCACTCGTTGCGTATTCTCGAAATGTCAATACAGGTTGGACGGTTATATCGGTTCGTCCTTATCGTCAACTTATGGAAACCGTCTTTGATAAATCAGTAAAAGCACTTATCTTTGGTCTGGTTATGTTGTTCTTCGGTGTTTTAGCGGCTTATGTAGCGACTTTCCAAGTGACAAAACCGCTTATTGAGATGACAAACGTCGTTGATGACATTATCAGCGGTAAAAAGGGCGTTGAAAAAATAGATATCTCTTCAAATGACGAACTTGGGCAAATGGCAGCTGCTTTCAACAGGATAAAATCCGACCGGGATACCTTTCGCTCGGAGGCTGAGATTGATAAACTCACAGGGCTTTTTAACAAAAAGACGATGGAAATGCTCTGTAAGATGAAGTTGAAGGCTTTCAAGGAATCTTTAAAAAATAATGCAGAGACGACTAGTTTAATAGCGTTTTACATAATCGACTTGGATCATTTTAAAGAAGTTAATGATCTTTTAGGACATCAATTCGGCGACAAAGTATTGATTGAGTTTTCAAAGGGTTTGAAGAAAATCTTCCGTCCGAATGATTACATAGGACGTTTCGGCGGCGATGAGTTTGTTGTTATAGTTGATGGTTTGCCAAATATGGAAGTCGTTTGTCGTAAAGCCACACAGATTAATGACATTGCAACTAACTTGGCAATTGATGGAAAAGCTAGAATTGTAACGGCGAGTGTCGGCATTTCGGTTGCTCCAAAAAATGGACTTGATTACGATACTTTGTTTGCGGCGGCAGATAAAGCAGTTTACTTTGTTAAAAACCACGGCAAGAATAATTACCATTGCGATCTACTGGACGATAAAAAAGACGACGATGAAGACGACGACAGTAAAAAAGAAATAGAACCTACGTAAGAAAATGAATCCTTTAGCTAAGACTAAAAAAACCCGCCTCTGTTTTTGAGGTGGGCTTTTTATTGCATTCAATCCATTTATTAACGTTTTGAGAACTGGGAAGCCTTGCGAGCTTTCTTGAGTCCGTATTTGCGACGTTCTTTTTCGCGCGGGTCGCGAGTGACGAAGCCAGCCTTCTTGAGTGCGGGACGCAAGTCGGCATCAAGCTCCATAAGTGCGCGGGTAATGCCGTGACGAATTGCGCCAGCTTGACCGGTCGTGCCGCCGCCTTTAACGTTGGCAATTACGTCGTATTTATCATTCATCTCGGTGAGGACGAGCGGCTGACGAACAATCAGCTCCAAAGTCTTCAAGCCGAAGTATTCTTCCATTGCGCGATTGTTAATCGTGACTTTGCCGTCGCCCGGAACCAAACGAACGCGAGCAACTGAACTTTTGCGGCGGCCTGTGCCGTAGTAGCTTACTTGTGCCATATAATATCCTCTCCTTAGCGCGTTTCAATTTTAAGTTCTTCGGGCTTCTGGGCGGCGTAGGGGTGCTTATCGCCCGCGAAGACGTGAAGTTTTCTAAACAAATCCGCGCCGAGTTTATTTTTCGGCAACATGCCCTTTACCGCGTGTTCAATGACGCGTTCGGGGAATTTTTGCATCCACTCGCCAGCAGTCGCATATTTGCCGCCGCCGAGATAGCCGCTGTGGTGGAAGTAAACTTTCTTGCGCAATTTCTTGCCAGTGAATACAGCCTTAGCCGCATTGATAACGATAACATAATCGCCCGTGTCGACATGAGGAGTAAACACAGGTTTATTTTTGCCGCGAAGAACCTTCGCGATTTCTGCCGCCATACGACCGACGGTTTTTCCTTCGGCGTCGACGATGTACCATTTCTTTTGAACGTCGCCCGCCTTTGCCATGTACGTATCTTTCATGATTTTCCTCCATGATTGACTGATTTGAACGCACGACGAAGTTCGCTTTTGTCCGGGGCTAATGGAAACATCGCAACCCGTCATACGTTCGCGATTGTAATAGAAACTTTTTGCGCTGTCAAGTTTACTTTATAAAGTTCAGATAAATTGCCAGCAGAATCAAACCAGGCACGCCGAACACGCCGACAATCAGCGCGTGAATAAAAGTTATCTTTATCGTAACGAATCCTATAAAGTTCACGAAGTAAAGCATAACCGCGCCGATAACGCTGTTCCAAATTATCTTGAAGGGCAACTCGATAAAAAATTTAAGCGCGAGGATTATCAACAGCCCCGCAACCAATCCAATTGCAATTTCAATCATGCTAACGCTCCTTAAAAATTTTTTTGTGATTCTACAATGCGACAAGAAATTTTTCAAGCCACTTTTGAAAAGTGGACAAACAGTAAACGCGATTAAGTCATCGATACAGTCGGAGCTTATGCCCGCGCTTGATGTTGCAAGAAATTTTTCAAGACGTTGCAGAAAATAGTTGATACCTGCTATAATCGGCGTTAAAGTTCAAAGTAAAAACGCGGAGGGAATTGAGATGAGTTTAAGGAAAATATTTTGCGGAGCATTGGCGGCGTTGATGATTTTTTCCGCGTCGAGCTTTTGCGGGGCGGCTTCGGATGAATCTGCCGCTGATAAGCTTGCGAGGATTGAAACCGATACTTACGGCGCAGAACAGAGCGGCGCAATCCTCGACAGAATCAGCCGCTTGGAGAAGAGCTACAGCGGGCAAAACATGAGCGGCAACATGAACGCCAGAATCGATGCAATTTATAATATTCTTTATGATAACGACGCTGGACCCGGCGTCTTGGCGAAGATTAATGCGCTGGAGTGGAATATCAATCACGAAGTGGCAAGCGGCGGAGTTGATAAGCGGCTGGCGGCTTTGGAGAATACTATTCTTGGCAACATAACCGAGGGCAGTTTCAATGAAAGGATTCGTACCCTTGCTAAAGCCTCTTACGGCGAAGAGATTTTGCCGATAACTTTGATTCCTATTCCGGAGAACACTTTGATAAAGGTTGTGACGACTGTCCCTGTTGGCTCAAAAGTTTTGCAGGAAGGCGATATCATTCCGATTAAAGTCGCCGAAGATGTCTTTGTAGATGGCGGGCTTGTCTTCGCTAGGGGCTTGCCGGGCGAAGGCGTCGTTACGAGTGTTCGCCGCGCTAAACACATTTTTAGCAACGGCAAGATTGAAGCGGACTTCCACACGTTGAAGGCGATTGACGGGCAGGACGCAAAGACTTTCACGGGCATTGAGGCAGTCGACGCAATGACAGCGGCTTCAATGGGGCGTGGACTTAGTTTGTTAGGTCAAACGTTTTCGGGCAAGAACAAAGAGATTGAAGAAGTTCTGGTGCGTGGAAAGAATATAGACTTGCCTGCGGGCGTGGAACTTTACGTTCAGATAAAAACGCCGATTGTTGTCTACGGCGTCAAGTCGATTGGCGGTGGAATTTCGGCTCTTCTTCCTGACGAGGTAAACACGCTCACACCCGACGAGACAACTACACTTGCGCCCGACGAGTTAGGAACGCTTACACCCGATGAACAAACCGCGATTCCTTCAACAGAGCCGGAAAACGTGCTTGTACAAGTTGACCCTGAATCACATAAGCCCGCGCCGCCCGAACAATCAAACGTGGAGCCGCGTCCTGAAGAGGGCAAAACTCCCGACGGTTACGATGGCGAAATTATAGAGATTATAGACGAGGATTAATCGATGAAAAAATTTTTAAGCGTCGTATGCGCCGCGCTGTTCGTAACGTCGACGGCAGAGGCGGTTTACGAAGCAAAATCGGATACGGGCACGGGGCTATTTGATTACATAGAAAATCAACGGCGCGAGGCTCGCGAACAAAAGCTAACTGAGGAACAAGAAAAACTACTTGCCGACATTGAAGCGGCTAAGGCAAAATTGCCGCACGAACCGAAACCAGGCGACCATGTTCCCGCCGTGTTCGAGGGCGATGATATGGTTTATTATTCGGGTAGCGGCGAATTCATTGCGACGGGCAAGGTTGACATCATTCAGCTTGACGGCTATCGTTTTCAAAGCGCGGAGGCAAAAGGCAACGTCAAAGAACAATTCGTTCGCGTGGATGATAAAGCTCATCTACTTCAACTGACGGAAGGCGCGCCGCGTGTCACGTTGGACGGCTATAAGACGTTTTACAATTACGGCACGAAGACCGGCACTATGGGCGAGGCTAACGGCAAGGCGGGCGAATATTATCTGACGGGCAAGCGGTTTGAATTCTATCCCGATCATATCGTCGTTTATGACGGCACGCAGACTAAGTGCGGCGCGAAGTCTCCTGACTATCACCTTAGCGCGGAACGAATGGAAATTTGGCCTGAACAAGTTATCCGCATGTACAACGTCAAGTTCTGGGTCAAGAATAAAGTCGTCGGCACGAAAGAATACGAAGAGCGTAGCATGGAAGCTAAGGAAAAGAATTATTTCCCGCGCGTTGGTTATAACAGCGACCATGGTGTATACGTTCGCGATAACTTTGAGATACCTCTTCGCAAACACTTGGATTTAATTATCGGCGCATACGTTGAGACCAAGAAGGGTGTTCGCAGTAACGCGGAACTTTTTTATAGCAATCGTGAACTTAATGGTTGCGTGAAGTATGGCTTCTACGACGATAACGACGCTCGTTGGATTCAAAAAGAACCGTCGCTTGATATTTGGTATGGAAAGCACATTGGCACATCACCCCTAAGCTATAAGATTGAAGGTGAGTTCGGTCATTGGCGGCAAAATTCTATCACCAGCACGCACCAAGAATACGAATTAAAATTGTATCACGACCCGATTAATATAGGAAAATATCTGCTCTTCCTCGACACGGGATATAAAATCACTAAAGACGACGCCAAGAACGTTGATAACGGCAATACGACGGTAAGAGGCTTCAACTATAATATTTTGCTTGGCAGGGAGTTCAATGAAAGGCTTGCGGCTTACGTCGGCTTTTCTTACGACAAAAACAACTCTACGAATTCTCTTTTCGACTTCGACTTAGATGATTATTCGCGGAAGTTTCAAGCGGGCGTTAGTTACTGGTTGACGCCGAAAGATCGTGTCGTTGTCGGCATGAAGTGGAATGCCGATAAGCACACCGTTGAAGACGTGGATTATTATTGGTATCACGATTTACACTGTTCGCAAGCGGTTCTTCGTTGGCGTGGCAAGCGTAAAAAATTGGAAGTTCATTGGGAGTTCGTGCCTTGGTAAATTATATTTGTCTGTTCATTGTTTCGTTAATTTTATTTTTCTTGGGCGGCTGGTCTATTCCCATAACCGACCCGACCGAATCTGTTTACACGTTGACTGCAAAGGAAATGTTAGCGGCGGGCGATTGGTTATCGCCGCGCATCTACGGAGATTTTTGGTATGACAAGCCGATAATGTTTTATTGGGAGCTGTTGACGGCTTACAAAGTTTTCGGCGTTAATGAATTCGCGTCGAGGTTCTTCCCAGCAGTCTTCGCGATGCTCGGATTGTTCCTGACGTATTTTTTTGGCGCGAAGCTTTACAATAAGAAAGTCGGATTCGCGGCGGCGATAATGCTTGCGACCTCTCTTGAGTATTGGTACTTGTCTCACGCCGTGATAACCGATATGACGCTCCTTGTAATGTTCTCGTTGACGCTGATAACTTTTTACTTTGGCTACCGCGCAGGGCGTCCGCAACTTTATTTAATATCGTTCGCGGCGTCGGGCGTGGCAGTCATCACGAAAGGACCGATTGGATTTTTCTTGCCCGGTCTTATAATTTTAATCTTCCTCGTGTGGCAGGGCGACTTAAAGCATTTATTGAAACTCTTCCGCCTGAAAAATTTCTTGCTGTTGATTGCGATAGTGGCTGTCTGGTATTTGCCGATGACTTTGATTCACGGCGTGGAGTTCATTGAAAACTTTTTGGGCGTGCATAACTTCTTGCGGTCGACGGTCTCCGAATATCCAAAGACGGACGTTTGGTATTATTACGCCTTGATTACGGCGATAGGATTCTTTCCGTGGTCGGTGCCGCTGATTGTCGCCGCCGTGAAGAAATTCTTTCGTCGAGCAGAGCTATTCATTGAGGAAGGACGCTTGCCAACCTTCGACGTGCCCGAAAGATTTTTAATCGTGTGGGCGGCGACGGTGATAATCTTCTTCCAACTCTGCGCGACAAAATATGTGACTTACACTTTGCCCGCGATGATTCCCATTGCAATTTTCGTGGCGCGGTACTTCGTCAATCGTTGGAAAGTTTTTATCGGATTGGCGGGCGCATCGCTGATAATTTATCCGCTACTGCTGTTCACGGTTGCTTTACCGCTTGCCGAAGACAATTCTGCGCGGCGCGAGGCTCAAATAATTTCTAAGCTCATCGACGATAAAACTTGCGTCGTAAGTCACGGTAAAGAGTATTCGGGGTCGCTTGTCTTCTACACGGGCGAAAAAATTTATCGGCTGGAGACTAAAGAGAACTTCGACAAGGTTAAACCACAAAAATTATCGTGGACAAGCAAAAATGTTATGCCGTTCATGCTGTTTGACGATTTGCCCGCCGATAAAACGATTATTGCGGTCGTCAGCGTCGATTATGAGAAAAATTTTCTTGATAACGCGGCGGGCAAGTGGAAAATCATCGGCGAAGTTCCTAAAGGCGAGCTTGAAGCCTTTGCAGAAAAATTTTTCTACGGAAAAGAGCAACGCAAGTTAAAAAACAAAATTTATCGGAGGGAAATTAAATGATAGAGGTCATTTCTTATGAATCAACGTTCGTCGGCGCGGCAATTAAAATTTGGAACGAAATTGTTCGCGAAGGCATTGCTTTTCCTCAAGAAGACGAACTAAACGAAATTTCAGGCGACGAATTCTTTAAATCGCAAAGTTTTACCGGTTTAGCTGTCGATAAGGATACAAATGAGCTTTTAGCTCTCTATATTCTCCACCCAAATAACGTCGGAAGGTGCGCTCACATCTCAAATGCAAGTTATGCAGTGCGTTCGGACGTTCGCGGGCGTCATATCGGCGAAATTATCGTCAAAGATTGCATTTCACGCGCTAAACAGCTCGGATTTAGGATTTTGCAGTTCAATGCGGTCGTTGCAACCAATATTCACGCTCGGCACCTGTATAAACGGCTCGGATTTAAAGAATTAGGCACAATTCCAGGCGGTTTTCGTATGCCAGACGGTTCATTTGCAGATATTGTTCCGCAATTTATCAGTTTGACTTAGGAGGTGAGGACTTGCAAGAGCTTATAAGCATTATAAACAGGATAAACGGCAA
Organism: uncultured Selenomonadales bacterium; assembly: GCA_946543495.1. Classification (GTDB taxonomy): domain Bacteria; phylum Bacillota; class Negativicutes; order Selenomonadales; family Selenomonadaceae; genus Quinella. The sequence goes on from CAMNLS010000001.1 coordinate 23,145, forward strand.
AAAAGTTTTAGTTATCGGCGATATGGTGGCTGATGTCTACGTTGACGGCAGAATTTCTAGGATTTCGCGCGAAGCTCCCGTTTTAATCCTCGAAAAAGCCGGCGAAAAGGTCGTGGCGGGCGGTGCGGCTAATGTCGTTGCTAATTCAGCCACGCTAGGCGCGGAAGTTTATGCTATCGGGGTCATCGGCGACGATTTTCACGCTGAAAACCTAAAAAATACTTTAAAAGGCTTCGGCGTTCACATTGAAGGGCTTATTCATGATAAATCGCGCCCAACTATCTCTAAAACTCGAATTATCGCCGGCGGAAGGGCTACTGTCAGTCAACAAATCGTCAGAATCGACGAAGAGAGCAAAAAACCTATCAGCAGTGATGTTGAAGCGGAACTTATCAATAAAATCAATGAAATACTTCCAAAAGTCGACGGAATTATCATGAGCGACTACGGAGCCGGAACAATAACAAATAATGTCCGCAAATTGATTACTCGTTACGCAAATAAGAATAATATTCCTAGTATCGTTGATTCGCGGTACAATATCGGCGATTTTGAGGGCGTCGGATACATAAAACAGAATGATTCGGAGCTTGGACACTTCGTAGGCTATCCACTTAATGATATTAATGATTTAATCGGCGCAAGCAATAAAATTTTGACGAAACTTAACGTCGATGGCGTGTTAATTACTCGTGGCGATAAGGGAATGAGTTTATTTGAACGAAATGGAGCGGCTCATCACATTCCAGTTAGCGATATGAGCGAAGTTTACGACGTTTCGGGCGCGGGAGACACTTGCGTTGCCGCTTTTCTACTTTCTTTGGCTGCAGGTGCTCAATCTTTGCTTGCAGCGAAAATTTCTAACTTTGCGGCGGGAATTGCCGTTAGAAAACTCGGTACAAGCACCGTAAGCGCGACAGAATTAATTTCAACGCTTGAAAGGGCTAGATAAATGCTGATTAACAGAAAAAATGTAGTTGAATTCCGCCGGAGCCTTAAAAATAAAAAAATCGTCTTTACTAACGGCTGTTTTGATATAATTCACGCCGGACACGTAAGATATTTGACTGCGGCTAAGAGTTTCGGCGATATTTTAGTCGTTGGACTCAATACTGATGAATCTGTTCGCCGTTTGAAGGGAAATTCACGCCCCATTAACAACCAAAACGACCGCGCAGAAGTTTTATTGGGACTTAAAGCCGTCGATTACGTGATTTTATTCGGCGAACGAACTGCAGAGGCTTTAATCGCCGAAATTCAGCCCGATATTTACGTTAAGGGCGGCGATTACACGTTGGAAACGCTCCCTGAAGCTAAAATCGTGCAAAATTACGGCGGGCGTGTCGAATTAGTTAATTTAGTCGCAGGAAAATCAACGACTAACATTATTGAAAAAATTTTAGCGGAGAAATGATATGGAAGACTTAAAAAACGTTTTAATTGTCAAGCTAAGCGCGCTGGGCGACGTAATTCACGCTTTGCCCGTCAGTTACGCCATAAAAGAAACTTTTCCCGACGCAAAAGTTACTTGGGTCGTCGAACCGCCCAGTTTAAGCCTTTTGGAAATGAATCCGTGCGTCGACAAGATAATTTTGTTCAAAAAGAAAGATTTCAGAACGCTAAAAGGGTTCATGAAGGAATTTTTCCCGTTCAAACACGAATTGCAAGAACAAAGTTACGATGCAGTGCTTGATTTGCAAGGATTATTCAAATCAGCGGCGATTGCGTTCTTTGCAAAGTCAAATATTAAGCTCGGAATATGCAATATGCGCGAAATGAGCGATAAAATTTCAAAACCAGTCGTCGGACAGAACGCTCAAGGGCATATCGTCGAAAGATACCTCGATACGGCGCGTGCAATGGGTTGCGTAGTCAATAAAATTACTTTTCCGATACAAATTCCCGTTGAACAGTCGGAAAAAGCGCGAGCAATCATGGAACACGCCGGAATTCGCGAAGGAAATCCCTACGTTGTGTTTGCAGTGGGGGCAAATTGGGTGAATAAACGCTGGCCGACGGAAAATTTCGCTGAATTAGGCGATTGGTTCTATCAACTAGCAGTTATTCCCGTTTTAATCGGTTCAGGAGACCTCGACGAGCAAATTTCTAAAGAAATCGAATCGAAAATGGAAATTCCGCCGATAAATTTAGTAAACCGCACAAATATTCCGCAACTGGCGCATGTAATAAGAAGTTCGCGATTAATTATCGGCGGAGACACGGGTCCAGTACATTTGGGCGCGGCATTGGGCGTTCGGACTATTATGTTAATGGGACCGACGAATTTTGAACGAAATGGGGCTTTCGGGCAACTTCAAAACGTTATCGAAGTCGAAAGACCTTGCAAAGGCTGTTGGAAGAGATTTTGCCCCAAAAAAGAAATTTGTCTTGAAAAAATTCCCGTTAAATTCGTCGAAGATAAGATTAAATCGATGGGATAAGCAAAAATCCTCCCGACCGCGCAGGTTGAGAGGATTTTTTATTGCCTAAGCCGATTTTTTAAGTATTTTTTCGCCCCAAATGTACAATTTATTGAGTGCAGGGATTAATTCTTTGCCAAAATCAGTTAATGAATACTCTACGACCTTCGGCGGCGCAGAAATTAGCTCGCTACGCACTACTAAACCGTCATTTTCCAATTCTCGCAGTGATTTTGTCAGCATAAAGTGCGTTATACCTGGTATTCGCCGCTTGAGTTCGTTAAATCGAGTATTTTCCTTTTCGTGAAGGTACCAAACTATCGGTAATTTCCATTTTGACCCGATTACGTCCATTGCGCATAGTATCGGGCATTTTTTATTGACAACATCGCTTAACGTTGAATCAATCGGATAATTTTTCTTCATTTTAACCTCCTAAGGCAGATTTTTATGCGTTCTAGTCAAAAATTCACTTCAACATTATACTATACACAGTCAAGGAGGTTTTAACATGAAAAAACTTTTTGAATCAATCGAATTAAGCAATTTGCACATTAAAAATCGTCTTGTTAGGTCGGCTACGTGGGAAAATTTAGCAGAAAATGACGGTTCAATCGGCGAAAATACTTACGAAATTTATCGCGAACTTTCAAAAGGCGGCGTAGGTGCGATTATAACCGGATTTACAAGCGTTTCGTCTGATGATTTTTATTTCGGCGGCATGATGCGCCTTTCCGACAATAAATTGATTCCGCAGTATAAAAAATTGGTCGAAATTATTCATAATGAGCACTGCGCGGCGATTAGTCAGCTTGCACTCGGCGCATTTTATAAAAATTACGTAGAAATCGGCGAAAATGAACTTTCTACGGCTGAAGTCGAAAATATTATTAAAATGTTCGTAGACGCGGCGATTCGCGCTGAAATTTGCGGTTTCGACGGCGTTCAGATTCACGCGGCGCATTTTTTCTTCCTCAGTCGCTTTATCAGTTCAAAAATCAATCACCGAACAGATAAATTCGGCGGCTCAACGGAAAATCGCGCTCAAATTCTGCTTGAAATACTGCGCGGAATAAAAAAATCTGCGCCAAAACTCCACGTCACGATAAAAATTAACTCAAGTGACTTTGTTTACGGCGGTTTGGAAGAAAATGAGAGCCTTAAAATTTGTAAAATGCTTGAGGCGGCGGGAATTGATTTTATTTACGCGCAAACCAACGACGCGCTCGGAGAAATTGAAACTTACAACGTAAAAACCGGCGAAAAAGAGCTAATCGGCTCGTGGAACGAAAGATTTTCCTACACCGACGAAGATATTGACGCATATTTGGATTTTGCGGCTAAAAATTATAAAAATATCATTTTGGCAGGGCATTCACTCGGCGCAAACAAAGTTATTTACTATTTGGCGCATCATCACGATAAAAATCGGGTTAAAAAGTTTATTTTGATGAGTCCGGCGAATTTAACGCACATGATGAGCGGAGTTAGCGACGGCGAACGCGATTTTATAGAAAAATTGGTTCGATACGGTCGCGGCGATAAAATTTTGCCGTTTTACTTTATGGGTTGGGTGTTATGCACGGCGAACACTGCGCATGACTGGTTGAGCGGCATTTTGGACAACACGAACGGGAAAAATTTCAGTCAGTTGGAGCAAATAACGCACGAAGGCGCGTTGATAATCGGAACGTACGATAATTTCACGGACGGAGACCCTTCGGGGTTCTTAAAAATGATAAATTCGCACATGAAGACGGCTGAAAGGAATAAATTAATCTTCATCGAGCGAACGGGGCATACATATCAGCAAAAACACGCGGAGATAGCGGAGATAATCAAAAATTTAGCGGTTGAATGGAGTTTGGAGTAAAAATTTAATCCTCGACGGATTTGTCGGGGATTTTTTAGTTCAAAAGAGATTTGGAGCGTCGAAAACGTCTGTGAAACTGATTTTGGAGCTTTGAAACGCGTTTGGAGCCGTGAAACTTGTTTGGAGCGTCAAAAACGTCTTTGAAACTGATTTTGGAGCTTTGAAATGAGTTTTGAGCTTTAAAAACGTCTTTGAAGGTGGATTTGAAAGGGCAAAAATGAAATTCCCAAATATGGTAATTTGTCAAATGGAGGTTTAGCGGGCGAAAAAATTTTTTGGCGCGGCTGATAAAATCTGATATAATAGCGGAAAAACTAAATGGGAGGAGCTTGGGTGTTGAAGTTCCTAAAAAGATTCTTTGAAGGCGTCCAACGCGACGCAAGGTTATTTTTTTTCGTATTGATACTGCTTGAAGTCTATCGCGGGCTATTTATCCTCTTCATGTCGAATTACATGAGCACGGAGTCTGGAGCGGGGCAAATATTTTCTGCGATGTTCACGGGCTTGCGATTGAGCTTGAAAACGGCGGGCGCAGTAACTTTAATATCGTTTATTTTGGTTACGATTATCGGTTTGCGAACTCGATTGCGGCTTTTAATCGGAATAATAGCGTCGCTGGCATTTTCAATGCTATTTATGCTTAGATTTCCGTATTATCGGGCGTTTCAATCGACATTTGGAATGGAAGTCGTGCAAGGTTGGAATGACGACCTTTTATCGATAATCGTCACGATGTTTCAGGAATATGGGATAGCTTGGCGGTTTATCGTCGCGTTGATTCTTACTTTAATATGTATTGCGGCTTTAAGTCGGCTTTTGATGATAAAAACGTTTCCGCTCCCCGAATTCGACACTAAAACAAAAAATTTTGGCTTTTCGGCGGGTTTAATCGTTGGAATTTTTATTTTTGGGCTGTTCGTAAGGTTCGGAGGAAGTTTTACGTATGGAAATGGGATAAATTGGGAGAATGCGGGCGTCACGACCGATAATTTTTTAAATGAATGCATACTTGACGACGCGCAGGCGTTATATAGGGCGCGAGCAATGGCAAAACGTATGGAAGCGGGCGAAATTTCAGGTGTTGATGCGAAAAAAATTGTAGAATCCGCGCAGATAGTCGCCGTAAACAAAAATTTGACAGAACAGAACCTTGCGCCCTACCTTGAACGCAAATCACCCGGCGAACGCATACCAAAACCCAAGCATATCTTTATAATTTTGGGCGAAACGTTCATGCAATGGCCGATGCTGGGAAAATATGACGAATTATTGGTTGCGGAAGGGATAAAATCGTTAATCGCGGAAGAAAATTGTTATTACAGCCGAAATTTTATGCCGAACGGAGATTTTACGTCCACAGCGATAACTGGACTGGTTACGGGCTTGCCTGACGTGAATATTCGCGTAAATTATCAATCTCGAACGTATGAAAAGCTTTATATCACGTCAATGGCGGCTCCGTTCAAAGAATTGGGCTACAAAGTCGATTTTTGGTATGGAGGAATGCCAAGTTGGGATTCGATAGCAAAAATGAGTTTAGCGCAGGGCTTTGACAATTTTTATGGCTATCCAGACTTCAACGCGCCAAAACAGACGACTTGGGGCACAAAGGACGAAAATTTATTCAACGCCTTGCTTGCGCACCTTGCCAGCGAGCCTCCGACGGTTCATTTAATCATGACGACGACGAATCACCCGCCGTATAATCTTGATTTGGCTGTTGAAGGCTACGATTTGGAAAAAGTCACCGAAGCTTTGAAAAAAATCCCGAACGTCGACGACGTGAATCAGTTAGCGGTTGAGCTTGGGCATTATTGGTATATGGACGAGGTTATCACTAACTTTGTCCGCGCCGCGAGCGCAAAGTTTCCGGAAAGTCTTTTCGTCGTGACGGGCGACCATGCAGTTCGTTGCGACCCTTCGACGCACCCGACTATCTTTGAACATCAAAGCGTACCGTTCGTGTTGTATGGCGCGGGCATTACCAAAGAAATTCTTCCGCCCGATGCCGTCGGCGACCACATTTCGATTGTCCCAACGATTATCGAACTGATTGCTCCGAAGGACTTTGCTTATTACTCAATCGCGCCGAGCCTCTTCAACAGTGACGGCGTAGGATTTAATACGCAGGCATTTGTCACGGCGAAGGTTGCCGGGCAGATTGATTCGGACGTTATCGAATTGTTGCCGCACGTCGCCTCCAACGAACTCAACGACGTGAACTTAAACGACGAACGCGAACACGCTACGCAAATAATCAGCGCAATGCGGACGGTTGCTTGGTGGATGATTACGAACGGACTTTTCCTCGGCAACGAATAAGCAATAAAAAATCCCCCGCGTCATTGCAGGGGAATTTTTTTGTTCAAAATGTTTTACAACATCGATTGTCCGAAGTAGACCACGCAACCCATAATCAAGATAAACGGCAAGTAGACTTTGACGGCGACTTTCATGAGCTGACCTTCAATGCCGAATGCACCGACAGCCGCCGCGCCGATTGCGATTGATTGCGGGGAAATGATTTTGCCGACGCAAGAGCCTGCCGCGTTCGCCGCCGCTATCCAAGCTTGAGCGTCTTGTTCAAGACCGATTGCAACAGCGGAATCAACTTGCAATTTGCTCAAAAGGACGCAGCTTGAAGTTGCCGAGCCTGTGATAAACGCGCCGATTGAACCGATTAGCGGGGCGATGAACGGATAAATCGTTCCCGTCACGGCAACGGTTGTCGTCGCTACCGCCATCGTCATGCCAGAATAGCCCATGATTCGTGCCGTAGCAATAATCGTGATAATCGTTATGAACGTCGGAATCAAAGTTTTAACTGTGCGCGAAAGGACGTTGATCATGTCGCTAATCGAGGCGTTATTAATCAAACCGCTGAGTACTGCGGATATAAAGATTATTGTCGGAGTCGTTATCCATTGGAAAGTAGTAGGGGCGGCGTCCGCGCCAGAGTAAATCATAATTTTGGTATTTACGGTTTTGAGAACATCTGCAACGGCAGGTATGGAAGTGCCAATCAAAAAGATAAAAATAAGTATGAAGACAAGCCAAGCTCTTATTGCCTCGCTGGGAGTTATTGAAAAATTTTCGTTGTAGTCGTCAATCTCGTATTCGGGGTCGTGTATGGGAAATTTTTTGCCGTAGACAACCAGCGCACTCATTGAACACACAGCACCCGCTATTCCCGCCAAAGAGGCTCCTAATGTAGCAGCGGCAAGCAAAGACGGCAAACAGAACGCAATTCCGCCAACCAAGCACGCGGGAATCATGCCTTTTAAAGCCTTCATCCCTCCATAGGCGATGAGCATGATAAACGGCATAAGAATCATCATTACACTAAGCTGAATCGCCGTATATGAGGCTATCTGCAAAGGGTCAAAATTGGTGAGCTTTGCAAGCGTTGTTAAAGGCAAACCGACCGAGCCATATGAACTCATTGCGGCATTGGATAATAAGGAGACGATAACGGCTCCCACTGGCGTCACACCGACCGCAACCAACATACTTGCGCCGATAGCAACCGCCGTGCCGAAGCCCGACATACATTCAAGGAAGCCGCCGAAGCCCCATGCGATAATGAGTATCAGCATTCGTTTATCCGTTGAGACTGAGGACAGCATATCCTTAATTTTTTCCATGCCGCCGGTATGCACAGTCAAGTTATAGGCAAATATCGCCGAAACGATAACTCCGAGAATCGGCCATATCGCCATGAGTGCTCCTTCCAATGTTCCCGTTGCTACGTCCATTAGCGGCATTTCAAAGCACTGGTTAGCGATGATAAAAGAGATAATCAGCGCGACGGGGCACGCCTTCCACGCTGGCAATTTCAAAACGCTCAACGCGACGATTAGCCATAGGATTGGTGCTAATCCTTGAATAAACAATTTCCTCAGTCCTTTCCAAACTTTTTAAGCTGTTCCAAGACAAATTCCATGTCGTCGGGCAATGGAGCCGTAAACGTCATAAGCTCGCCGCTTGTCGGGTTAATCAAGCTTAGTGTGTGTGAGTGCAGTGCTTGCCCATCAATGTCAAAGGGATTCTTCCGCGTAGTATATTTGGTGTCTCCTAAGAGCGGATGACCTATCGCCGTCATGTGTACGCGGATTTGATGCGTCCTGCCCGTTTGAAGCTTGCATTCAACGTAAGTGAACTCCTTAAAGCGTTCCAAGACTTTAAACTCCGTGACAGCAGGCTTGCCGCCCGCGACGATTGCCATCTTTTTACGGTCAACCTTATCGCGCCCGATTGCGCCCGTGATAATTCCTACGTTGTCAGTCAAGACGCCGTGAACGATTGCTAGATAATTCCTCGTGGCGGTTTTATTTTTAATCTGCGCGGCTAAGCTCAAATGCGCGGCGTCAGTCTTAGCAACGACCATAACGCCCGAAGTGTCCTTGTCGAGACGATGAACAATGCCCGGACGTTTGATGCCATTAATGCCCGATAAGTCCTTGCAATGATAAAGCAATGCATTAACCAACGTGCCACGCTTGACGGTCTCGGCGGGGTGAACAGTCATTCCGCGTGCCTTGTTGACGACGATTATATCCGCGTCTTCGTAGAGAATATCCAACGGCAAATCTTCGGGCAAGTACTCAACATCAGTGGCGGCGACCTCTTGAATAAAAATTTCTTCGCCGCCCGTGAGTTTAAAGCTCGCCTTGACCTTAGCACCGTCGACAGTTATCAAGCCGTCCGCGATTAACTTTTGAACATGCGAACGCGTCGCAGAAAGTTTTTCGCTAAGGTAAACGTCAAGCCGACTGTGCTCCGTCCCTTCGACAAATAAATTCATCGTCTGATTTCCTCAACCTTACTTAGTCCGCCATCGAGCCGAAAAAGTATCGCGTAAATCATGAAGCCCATACCCAAGACAATCGCAATGTCGGCAACGTTGAAGACTGGCCAAATCCTGAAGTCGAAGAAGTCAACAACGTAACCTGTCTGCGCCCTGTCGATTAAGTTCGCAACCGCCCCGCTCAATATAGCCGTCGCCCCCAGTCTAAGGAAAGTGTCCGACTTCTTAAGGAGCGGATAAAAGTAAGCCGTTGCCAAGATTAATACTAAGCCCGTGACTAGCAAAAACATTCGCTGATTGGAAAAGATTCCGAACGCCGCGCCCGGATTCAATATGTAGGTTAAGTGGAAGACGTTCTGCACAATCGGGATTGATTCGCCTGGTACCATTGACTTCATAACTAAAGCTTTGGTGAGTTGGTCGCACACGACGACGCCGACGAACAAAACTTTTTCCCAATTAAAGAACGCTATAGCAAACACGCACTCAACAACCAGCAAAATCTTTTTGAGGACGTCGACAAGAGATTTCACTTTGCCGCCCCCTTATCGCGGGCGGGCTTAACGGGCTTATAAGTTTTTGTTTCGTCGGTAACGGGCTTCGTGGAAATGTCAACGATATTTGGTTCAATGTCGTCGTCTTCAGGCTCTGGCTCGGATTTTTCTTCAAGCTTAGGCTCTTCGACGGTCGGCGCGGTCTTTTCGACAGGCGGCGCAGGTTCTTCGACAGGTTTTGGCTTATCTTCTGGCAAAATTTGTTTGACTGCCTCAGCAACGCTCGGAACGTCTTCAATCATTTGCTTTGTTAGCGTCAACTCGGATTCAAGGATTGTGCGCAACTTCATGAGGAACGCATTTTTCTCGCGAACGAATTTATCATACTCTGCCAAAATCGCATCGCGTTTTACCTTTGCGCTGTCAATCTGTTGCGTTGCCTCGTATTGTGCTTGGTCTTTAATTTGTTGACACTCGCGGGCGGCGTTTTCCTTCATGGCGTCGGCATTCTTCCTTGCGGCGGCAATGACTTCATCTGCTGTGCGTTGAGCCACTATCAGCGTATCATTCATTGTCTTTTCCAATCCGCGATACTTTTCTAATTCCTTTTCCGTCGTATAAAGTTGAGTTTTAAGACGTTCGGTTTCATTCAAGAGCTTTTCAAAGTCAACAACGATTCTATCAAGAAAATCATCGACCTCGTTTTCATTGTAGCCACGAACCATCGCTTTCTTGAATTGATGATCGTGAATCTCCATTGGCGTAAGCAACTATATCGCCTCCAAACTAAATTAAGGATTATCAGACTCCTTGAATTTTTTATCATAGCGGAAGTTATGTCCGCCGTTCGTCGGGGGCGGCAGTTCCGCATTCTTCTTGTCACGCTCCGCCACTAAATCATCTGCCAAGAGCCAGCCCGCCGATTCAAGCATTGCTAATGAAACCGTTGGCGCAACCAGTTGACCGATAAACGGTAAGACCTTTGAAATTTCTTTCGTGATGACTCGAAGTGGTTGATTTTTTATCGTCGCGATGATTGCACTGGTTGCCATGTTCTTTGCTACCGATTCTGTTATCGAACCGCCGAACACGGATGCCAACGCCATTGCCATTGTCGTCATCGTCACGGTATCCACTGCTATTCCGACTCCTGGGGCGGGCACTAAGTTTCCTGCCGCCGCCGCTGCCGCGTGTCCGTGAATTATCTTTTGACACTTTTTCTTTTCCTCTTCCGTCATTGGCAAGAAAATCTCCTCCTTAGAAGAATCTCTTTAACAGAACGCCGACGCGCCCCTTTTTAGTTTGCCCGCGAACCTCAACGACTTCCAAACGCCCACGCCCGCGCATACTAAGTATATCGCCTTCCTTAATAGACTGCGATGCATTCTTGACGGTCTGCCAGTTAAGTTTAATCTTCTCCGCAGCAATCTCCGTCGCCGCCTTACTTCTTGACATGCCAAAGCCCGCCGCCGCTATCGAATCTGCGCGAAGGGAAGCAACCGTTGCTTTAATCTCTTTAGTGCGCTCTTCTTTGGCAGAAATATTTTCCAACTCGTCAATCGAAGTCGTGACCGTCGTCCCACCGATTTGCGTCAAGTTCAGCGTGAAGTATTCGCCCATCTTTTTATCAATAAGAATCCTCGCGCAATCTTTAGTTGCGATAATGTCGCCAATATATTCGCGGTCGACGCCGAGACTTAATATTGAGCCTAAAACATCACGATGACCGAGCCGAGCAAATTCGCCATTCCATTCCGCCTTGATAACGTCAATTTCAAAGTTCGGCGTGCCTTTGAAGTCTTCACGACAAAAGGCGGCGCGTTGACGTTCAGCCCCGCGATAGCCGCCGTAAAAGTCGACGTTGAGTTCGCCGAGACTGTTAGCAATGACGCCTGCCATTTCCTGTTCAAAGGGCGACAGAAAACCCGTAAGCTTACACTTGCGACTTTTAACCGTCTGCGCGGCGAAGTCGACGAGCTTAACGGCGGACGCTTCGCCCGCGGTGCCTTTATAGTAACGAATAATTTTTTCTCTTGCGTCTTGCATATCTCTAGTTCCTGGTTCCTATAGCTTTCGCGTGAGCCACGAAAAGTCATTGCGCTCTTGCTTAGGTTCTTCCCTGTTAAATGTGACCATGACGGTTTTGGGCGTGCACACGAAGACATATTCGCTGACCTGCTGAACGTCGCCATCAATGGCATAAGTCGTGCCCAACGCGAAATCGATAATCCGCCGGGCGTGTTCGGGGCTCGTGTCCTCCAAGTTTATGATGACGGGCACATCTTCGCGAAGGCAATCGGCGATAACTTTTGCGTCGTCGTCGAAGTTCTTCGGTCTGACCGTCGTGATTTTCGATTTGACCATGCTTTTGGTCGTGCTATTGTTTGTCATAAAATTATCCCTCGCCGACATCGCCGAATTAAAATCAACTACTTTGTGCCCCGACATAGTCGCGGGCGGCGGTTGTATTGGCGATTCTTTTTCTTCTGGCTGCGTGGTTGGCAGCTCTTCTTTTGTGCTCATCTTTACTACCTTCTCCTCATCTTTTTCTAACAGTCCGAGAGAGCGGCTAACCTTGTCGATGATTTCCATGCATTCAAACTCCTCTCGCAAATTTTTATCTGTAGGATCTCTCGCCGAAGATAGCCGTACCGACTCGAACGACGTTTGCGCCCTCCTCGACTGCGATTTTATAATCATGCGTCATGCCCATTGACAAGAAGTCGAAAGCCACCCGATTAGTCTTCAGCCCGTCGAAGAGTTCACGCATTGTTTTAAAGAACGGGCGACACTCATTAACGTCTTCCAGATTCGGCGCAATCATCATCAGCCCGCGCAGTCGAAGGTTCTTTGCCGCGTCGACGAACTTTATCAGCCCGTCTAAGTCCTCAAGCATTACTCCAGACTTTTGCGGCTCGCGGGCGGCGTTGACTTGGATTAGCACATCTTGAACCTTGCCGATTGAAGCCGCCGCCTTGTCGAGTGCCGCCGCTAAGTGTTGGCTGTCGACCGATTGAATCAAATCGAAGAGCTTGACTGCCGCCTTAGCCTTGTTGGTCTGCAGGTGCCCGATTAGATGGCGGGTGACTTTGCGGTTAAGCGTTTGGAATTTCTCCGCCGCCTCTTGAACGCGGTTTTCGCCAATGTCGGTTGCTCCCGCGTCGATTGCCTCGCGCATAAGGTCAACGCCATGATTCTTCGTCACCGCGACCAAAGTTATTTTATCGCCTAGTTCGTCTCTTATCGCTTGAAAGTTTTCTGCTACGCTCAAACGTCTTTCACCTCCACATAAAAATTTTCACGCATATATTAAACTAGTTGCCTTGCCGCGTCAATGAAAACAGCTTGAATAAATTTCCATGCGCCAAAAAATATTTGTCGATTGCCGCCTCGAATAGTATAATGCGGAAAGCAACGTGACGTTGCATCCAATGGACGCGGTTGAGTCTTCGATGAGTCGGAGCAAATTACCGCGCTCGAACTTTTTTTTAACGGAGGTTTGTTAATGGACATCGTGCCCATATTACTGCAAATGTTTCTCGTGGCGTTCCTGATTGCAATGAACGGTTTCTTCGTGGCGGCGGAGTTCTGTTGCGTTAAAATGCGTCCGTCGCGATTGGAAACGCTAATCCAAGAGGGCAACACGCGAGCCAAGTACGCAAAGAAATTAATCGACGAACTAGACGAGGCATTATCAGTCACGCAACTGGGAATAACTTTGGCGTCGCTCGGACTCGGCTGGGTCGGCGAACCATTCGTAGCAGAACTAATCGCACCTTTGATTCACGCGGCGGGCTTCGGCGAGACTTTGGGGCATACAATCTCGTTCGCGCTTGCCTTTTCCCTGATAACTTCAATGCACATCATCTTAGGCGAGCTGACACCCAAGAGCATGGCAATCGCCGCCTCGGAAAAAATCCTACTCAACATTGCGATACCGATGCTTATCTTCTGGAAGGTCATGTATCCGTTCGTGTGGCTACTCAATCGGACGGCAAGCTTTGTAAGTCATCACCTGGGCTTGAGCATATCTGAGGGCGAAGTCGCGCACAACCCGGAAGAGATTCGCCTGCTCATGAAGGAAAGCCGCAAGCAAGGACTCGTCGACGATACGGAAGTTGATTTCGTGGATAACGTCTTCGACTTCACCGAACGCAACGTCCGCGAAATCATGGTGCCGCGCCCCGATATGGTTTGCCTTTACCTAAACAAGACTTACGAAGAGAACCTAGCGACGATTCTTGAAGAGGAAATGACACGCTACCCGATTTGCGACGAGGACAAGGATCATATCGTCGGCTTCCTGCACATCAAGGACTTGACGAACGTTTTGATTCAGGGCAAGCGCAAACCGAGCTTCAAGAAGTTAGCGCGGAAAGTTTTCTTCGTGCCGGAGAGCATGGACGTTAGTGTATTGCTGGAGACAATGCAAAAGAACCGTTCGCAGCTGGCAATCGTCGTTGACGAGTACGGCGGGACGGCTGGCATGGTCACGATTGAAGACATTATCGAGGAGATTGTCGGCGACATTCAAGACGAGTTCGACGAGGAACGCCCCGATGCCGAGAAACGCGATGATAATCTTTATTCGATTGATGCGAAGATGTTGCTTGAAGAATTGGAAGACGAATTCGGCATTAAAATTGACGAAGAGGACGTTGACACGGTTGGCGGCTGGCTCAATGATAAATTGGGCGGCGAACCGCGCGTCGGTCAATCAGCGGCGTTCGAGGGCAATACTTTTTACGTTGAAGAGGTCGAAGGCTTGAGGATAACTCGCGTGCTGATTCGGCTTGCTAAAAAAATTAAGGAGGACATCACATGAACGACAAAGATTATTTTAACTTCAACGTGCTCAGCATGTACGATAAGCGCATGAAAAAGGCGGTAAAGAAAGCTAAAAAGCGCGGAACAATTTCAGCGGCAGAGGCAAAGGAATTGGAGCAAATGAACTTCGCAGACTTAACATCTATGTTGGCACTCATGATGGGCGAAGTGGACATGGCACGCGACTTTCAAAAGTTCGGCACGGTAAAAGTTCCAGAGGAGCAGCTTGACGAATTAAAACGAAAACAGGAAGAGCAAAGTCCGCAAGGTAAGAACCTATAAAAAAATATCCCCGACTGAACGTCGGAGATTCACTTAGCTGAGGTTCATTCCTCCGTTTTTTTTCTGCCCTGCGTTATGTTCTTAGCAATGTCAATGAATAGTCGCCCGTCAAGGTGGTCAAGCTCGTGTTGAATGCAACGACTAAGCAAGCCTTCCGCCTCCAAAGTTTTCTTCTTGTTGAAGCGGCTAATGTACTCGACGCGAATTTTTTCCGCACGCTCCACATCGCCGAAAAGATTCGGGCAAGAAAGGCAACCTTCCTCGCCGACTTTAGAGCCTTCACGATAAACGATGACGGGGTTAATCAAGTCGTAGCGATTCTTCTTGTCCACGTCGACAACGCAAACGCGAATTGACTCGCCAACTTGCGGCGCGGCAATTCCAACACCGTCACTCGCGTACATTGTCTCCGCCATGTCGTCTAGGAATCTCCTTAAGCGTTTGTCAATCTTATCGACCGGTGCACAAATTTTTTTCAAGACGGGGTCGCCCGCCTTTTTTATTTCAAGCAATGCCATATGTCTGCCTCCAAAATTTTTTCTACTTGAACGTTTCGACGCCGCGTAGATTTTTTCCTACTTCAATATCCTTCAAGATGAATCTCCACGTTTGATGATTTGCCAGTGCGTTTGTCGATTGCTTCAAGTTTCATAAGCCCGCTTTTATCAATCGTCATCGTTAAAAGGGTCTCGTCGCCCTTCCTGCTACCTTCTATCCCGTGAATCTCAATCTCGCCGATGTAGGTTCCGTCTTCGGGCATATAAACTTCGTCTGTGCATTCCGATTCGTAGACCGCAATATAAGTGCTCGATAAACCGTCGCGAACCTTACTGGAATTTGATTCGCCGCTCGTCGGCAATTCGTCGCCCTTGTAAATGATATTGTAAATCCGTAGGCGGTTATAATCTTTGTAGCGGCTGAAGTCTTGAATATACCTCGCGCCGTAAGAGAATTTGCAGATGTCATGAAGGAAACTTTCTTCCGTCAAGTGTTCGGCATAAATCGCCGCTCCAAACGCAATAGCTTTCTCCGGCTCAAAGATTTTTATCTCGATGCCGGGATAATTCTTCTCGAACGCCTTGCGGACTTGCGGCATGTTTGAACTACCGCCGACAAGGACAATGTAATCAATCTTAGTCGAACAGTTCTGCTTGAGCTTGTCGACCATGCGCATTGTATCCTGCAAAAGCTCGGACGTTATCTTCTCGAACTCCGCGCGCGTTATCTCGAAGTCGTAATCATCGCCGCCGACTTCAACATATGATTCGTATCGTTCAAGCCGTGACAGCTGATGCTTAGCTTTAATCGCCGCCTTTAAGATTTTATTCTCCGCCCGTGCATTGAACTTTATAGCGGGTTCTTGCTCGCGACACTTGCGCTTAATCAGCTCGCCAAGAAGTTTATCCCAATCACGCCCGCCAATCCTCAGCATTTCCGAATCAATGACCTTGTACCACTCCGAAGAATTTTTATCGGAACGAACAATCGCAACGTCGCACGTACCGCCGCCCAAGTCATATACTAAAATAGTTTTATCGTCCTCACCGGCGGGCGCATTGAAGTAAGCAATGGCAGCGGCAACTGGTTCGCGAATGAATCCAAGAACTTTCAAGCCGGCTTCCTCCTGCGCGGCGTCGCGAATGAAGTTAAGCTCGCGAAGTGTAAACGCCGCCGGCACCGAGACAACTGCGCCGTCAATCTCCTGCGACATGAGCTGTTGATATTCAATGCCCTCAAGTGCAACTTGATTAATCTCGCGGAAGATGTGCCCGACGATTTTTTTCTTGTCGAAGGTCTTGCCGTCAAGCTGGTAAGTTTTTTGGTTAGGATTGCTAATCTCCATTTTGATATTGCGAACGATGTTATCCGGGTGACGGTCGCCTTGGTCTTCAGCGGGAATACCAATCAAAATGCCTTGACTGTTGTCGTAGTAGAAAACCGACGGCAGTCCGTATTGTCCACTATGCAAGAGCGTTGCGGGGTTTCCATTTATCATCGCGGCGGGCAATGAAAAGCTCGTGCCGAAGTCTATTCCTATCTTCATTGAATGTTACCTCCCGAAAAAATTTCCAAACCGCGTAGCATTATTCGTTGACTGCGCGGCAGGTTCGACGATTTCAACTTCAGCCTTCCTAAGGACTCGCCCCTTATAAATCAAGCCGACGTTCAAAACCTTAGCAACCTTAGCCGAATTCGACGGGCGGACGGTGTTCGTTACCTTGTGCCGCGAAGTGTCAAGCGGAATATCCGTTTCGTTGATGAGTTCGGCACCGAGCATCGCCAATGACTGTTCCACGTAACGAGCAAAACTTTTGCAACGCTTGATAAGTTTATCGTAGCCCTTTTGCGTATCGGGTTGCGGGTGACGTTGTGCAGTCTCGTTAATCATGTCGAACAGCTGCACCAGTTGATTTATCGGCTCCTCCAATGTCTTGAAGTCAAGCCCGTCCCGAATGTCCGAAATAGTTTTCAGCGTGCCTTGTAAGCGCGGCAACTCGTCTTGCAACGCGAGTTGAACTTTTTTTATCTCGTCGATGATTTTCTCGTCGTCGGTGCGTCGATTATCGGCGAATGTCTTTAAGCTCTGTAAAAGTTCTTTATCTTGTTCATTGGCTTGCGGCGTTGGAATCGAAACCTCAACGCGCTTCTCAACTATTCGTTCGACAGGTACTTCAATCCGTTTCTCAATGATTCGTTCACCGGCACAAAACTTTCCGAGCCCTTCGTCCAATGCAATTAAATTCTTTTGCAACGGTTGCAAACCTTCGTTGCTTAGTTGCACGCCGTGAAAGATGCGTTCGGCATTACTTGCAAAGACATTAAGGCACGATTCAAGATTTTCAGCAAGGGCGACGTTTAGCCCGTAGACGACAGTGAACAAGTCGAAGCTCGTGTACAGATTGAATGACACTTGCACGGGCTCCAGCGAAAAATTTTTCGTTGGCAAGACTAGATTATTGACTCTGCACAGCGTGGATATAAGCGGCGAAGTTTTTTTAGTCGTCAGCTCGTAGAAAGTCATCGTCATTAGTTGAAGATAAAAATTTTTCAGGACGGGTACGGCTGCGGCATTCGGATTGTTCTTCGCGAAGGTCAATGCCTCTTTATAAAGTTCAAGGCTGTTAATCACGATTTGTTCCTCCTTTCCTATTGTAAGAGTGAACGATATTTTTCTCGAAGTCTGGTAGCTTCTTCAGCAATTTTTTTCAGCGTGGCGTTCGATGACTCAATCATTTTCTTATTTTCTATGGATAGCCTTTCTTTTGTTTCTTGAAGTAATTTAGCAGGTGTAATCACGGTGGGTGCGGCGGGTTCCTCTTCGACAGGCGCGGGTGGTTGTTCTTTGGTTTGCTTGAGTAAATTTAAATCGTTCGTCACGAGATACGCCAAAGAAATATCGTCGTTGCTACCGTGCTCGGTCATATAGGGCAACAGTTCATTGCGCAACGCCTCGCGCGTCTTCTCAAAGCCGCTATTAATCATGCTATCAATCACGGTGCTGGCGTAGAGCTTGTAAAGGTACTTCGCGTTGTCGCCAATCGGATAGCAATCGTCTAGACCGTCGGTGCTAAGGAAAATCGCGACGGGCGCAAGCGGCGAATCCTCCGCGCAATCCAAGACGACGTGACGAAACTTTTTATAGCCGTCAACGTCACAAAGCGAAGTCGTCACGTATCCAAAGCTATCACTGTCGGGCGGCACGGGCACTTTAAATTCTCCGTTCTTCTGCAACACAACACAGCTTCCGTCGCCGATTTGAACAATCAACACTTGCCAGCCGATTGACACCGCGCAGATTAAAGTTGTGCCGTAAGCCACAGGGATATATTGTTCGTCGGTAGTGAATCGCGCCTTGTATTTGTCGCTGACGTTTTGCCAACGCGGCTCATCATCGCGGACGGGATTTTTTATCCAATCGGCTTTGACTGCTTCGCGCCACGCCTCCCACAATTTGAGTTCAAAATTTATGATGCTACTGTCTGAAAAAGTTTCGCCCGCTGAAATGCCATCGCAAAAAATTTTTATCTGTTCAAAGGCAATTTCAACTGCAAGTCGTGCGCCCGTGTCAGAGCGGAAATAATCTTTGCCGCCATGACCATCAGCAATGGCAATCGCTTGCACGCCGTCGAACTCCAGCACTTGAGCAAAGTCCTGGCAGGGTAAGCCGCGTTCACGATACTTTTTCCCGTGAACGGACGCGGCGAACGTGCTGAATCTCATTTGACCTCACGCCCCTTTACCATTCCTCATCGTCAAAGACCTGGCTTGTGTGAACTGGATTGATTGCGCGTGAAGAAACATTCCCGATGATTTGAAGAATAGTCTTTAGCTCTTCAGCCGTAAGCCCTCTGTATTTCCTTGCCGCCGATGAAAACTCCGCAACGAAATTAATCGCCTCTTCCATTTCACGGATATTCAATCGCCGCTCGGATTTACTTTTCTCCGGCGAATAACTTATGTGTTTGATAATTTCCTCTGGATTTAAAGTGTGCAGGATTATGCCTTCCTTGCCGACGAACTCGCGCAGAACATCATCATTTGCCGCACCATAGCCAACCGCCACACGCGAAGCTATCTTGTACCAGATATTTTTCCTGAGTTCAGCCAAAGCAGATTTATAGTCGTCAGTCGGCTCGCCGTCCATAAAGAGAATCAAAAGCGGCGATATGAATTTCGAGGCGGGATTAAGAAAGCCGCTCTCGTCAGAAAGTTTTTCGTTCAAGGCACTCAAAGCCGTGCCCATAGATGTAATTCCGCCCGCTTCCAAATCATTCCAAGAGTTCTGCACGTCTTCGGGCTTAAGCAATTCCTCGCCGCCGACAACCCATTTAGCTTCGTTGCTGAACGTCATAATCGCCACTCGGATTTCAACGTTAGGATTTGAATCGTTCTTGGCAATCAATTCGGACATAAAATTTTCAATCGCGCTGTTTAGGGCACCAATCGGCGCACCCACCATGCTCCCCGACGTGTCTAGCAAAAAGATTACGGGGCAAACCTTGCGCGGCATCTTATCAAACATACTCATAAAAATTTCTCCCCCGTCCTTTGATAGCAAGCTTAGAAAAATCCCCTGAAAGACTTTTCAAGGGATTGTGTCTTATTCAAGCTCAGCAAAAGATTTACCATTCCTCGTCCGCCGTGGCAAGTGAGCCGCCTTGATTCTGAAGAGCTTCGGCAGTCTTTTGCGTGTTGTCATCGGGATTAACGTTGCCCGTGTTGTCTACGCTACTACCTTGACTTGCTACACGCGACGACGTGACGGCGATAAATCTAATCATATTCCGCAACTCTTTAGCGTCGTTAGTGTGAATGACCGTTTCGGCGTTGCCCGTGAATTCGCGCAGGACATCATCATTTGAATCGCCATAGCCGACCGCCACACGCGCCGCAACCTTATACCAGTTGTTATTCTTCAAGCGTTGCAAGCCGTCTTGATAATCGTCAGTGGGTTCGCCGTCCGATAAGAGGAACAACACTGGCGCAACCGAGCCGGAGGCGTGTTTCATGAAGCCATGAGAGACGGAAAGTTTATCGTTCAAAGCGCGGAACGCCTCGCCCATAGACGTGGGACCGCCCGCGTTTAAATCGTTCCAAGAGTTCTGCACGTCTTCAGGCGATAGCAACTCATTGCCGCCGACAATCCAATCTGCGTCGAAACTGAACGTCATTATCGCGACTTTAATCTCGTTGTCGGGATTGGAATCGTTCATTGAAATAAGTTCGGGCAAGACATTTTCAATCGCACTGTTGACGGCTCCAATCGGCGCACCTGTCATGCTCCCAGACGTGTCCAGCAAAAAAATCACGGGGCACATCTTACGCGGCATTTCCAGTTTATCGAGCATTCCCATTTAAAATTCCTCCTTAGCTGTTGACGACGACTTGAGCAATGTTTTTATTATAAAAGTCAATCTGAGCGTCCGCGCCCAAGACGAGCACTTCGCCGGGCTGCTTAGCTAAAATTTTTCCGCTGGGCGTCTTAATCTTCCAGTTGAAGTTTGAATCGTTCTTGAGTCCAAATTTGCCGGGCTTCTCCAAGATGACTGCCGCCTTTGTCGCGAAGTCCTCCGATAAAGAATTCATGTGATAATCGTAGAGCACAACATCTTTGAAAATCGGAACGGTGACATCTTGCCCCGCGCGCTTGCCGAAGAGTAAATGACCTATTGCCTTAACTGACTTCTTGCAAGACTGACAGACCGTCACACGGTCGCTTTCCAAAAACATTTCCTCGCCGCAATGCGGGCAACGAATTAACGAACTCTTCAGCCGCATTAAGATATTGAACCAATCTTGCTCAAGCAAACGCTCCTTGCCGCCCAATAAACTTTCTTGGCTGAACGACTGACAGAACGCCTCTTGAATGAAACTCGGAAAGAATCCCCACAACCTTAGCGCGTTTTGATGTAGGAGCTTATGCGGTGCGTTCGATGAATCTTTTTTGTCGAAGATGAACAGCGGCTCCGTTCCGTAAATTTTTTTCTCATACTTATTCGTAAGCGCGGGATAATTCGTCTTGATGCCTTCGAGCGGGTGATTGCCGACGAGTAGCATGAAGAGTATCACCGCCAAAGAAAATCTGTCCGTTGACTTATCGGGCTTCTTCTCACCGCGCACGACTTCCGGAGCCATGTAACGAGCCTTGCCCAATACGCCGGAGTATTCACCGTGCCCCATGACGTTATCATTGTCGCAGATTAGAACTTTGCCGTTCGTCGGGTCGATAGAGAAATTGCCGTCGTTGAGGTCTTGATAATTGTAGCCTTTGTTGTGCAGAGCCTTGAAGGCGGCAACGATATTCAACGCGGCATCGACCATCGCGGCAACGTTCTTGAATTGAGCCTTCGCCAAGAGATAGCGCGAAAAGCTTTCGTAGCCCTTCGGAAAGATTTTCATCGTGTAGCCGAAGGTCTCGCCTTCAACGTACTCGGTTAATTGCTCCGGCCAAAGGAAAGCTTCCGACGGCGAACCGACTTTTATATTGTCTGCAAGGTGTCTATAGAACTGCAACGGGTCTTTGAGGTAGCCGAGGAAGAACCATTTAAGCGCGCGTTCCTCGCCCGTGTCATAGCGCACGCGATAAACGATGCCTTGACCGCCCTCGCCGAGCTTATCGGTCACAGTGATTGTCCGCCCGTCCGCTAGTCTCAAAGTCTGATTCTTTCTTAATGGAACGAAGTCCGCCATAAATATCACCCCTTCAAAAGTTTTCGTCAATTATAATTCGTTGCCCCTCTTTAATCAAGACAGGAGCGACGAGACGTTGTATTCAATGGTCGCGTTGACGTTATTGATAATCTGTAGTATTCTTCGCGCATGTGAGGTGATTGAGCTTGGCAAATAAAATCATCGTCGCGGGCATTGGACCGGGCAACGAAGATTATATCTCGCCCACCGCGCTGAAAAGGATTCGTACGGCTAAGTTCCTTGTTGGCGGACGCCGTGCGCTTGATGAGTTCGCGGCGGTCAATCAGATAACCTGCGCCATAACCCGCGACCTCGACGCGCCGATTAACTTTATCCGCGACAATCTCCCGCTTGATGATGTCGTCGTCATGGTCAGCGGCGACCCCGGCTATTATTCGTTGCTTGACTTGCTCAGAAAAAATTTCTCGCCGCAGTCAATCGAAGTCATTCCGTCAATCAGCGCAATGCAACTCGCCTTTGCAAAGCTTGCGCTCCCGTGGCACGACGCAACCTTACTTAGCTTTCACGGACGACAACCGACGCCCGACGCATTGAAGTTCACGGACGGAAAAATTCTTGGGCTCTTAACAGATGCAGAGTTCAATTCCGCGACAATCTCCAAGCTCCTAATTGATTACGGCTGGGATAAAAATTCTTCCGTAACGATTTGCGCTCGCCTCTCTTACCCCGACGAAAAAATTATAGCGACGACACTCGACGCCGCCGCTAACGCTGAACCGGTTAAGCATTGCATTTTGATTGTAAAATAAACTTGAGGTCAACTACCCCATGACTAAAGTCAAGGGCTTGCAGCTGGACTGAAATCCGCCGCGTTCGGCTGGTTGACTACAGCCTTGCAAATATTTCTACTTGCAGCATTGAAGTCTTACAACTACTAGTCGGGTGCCTTCGTGTTTCAGCACTAACCGTTTTTCCGATGTTCAAATTATAAATTCAGGTCTATAAAAAATCAAGAAAGGCGCATTAAGGTGATTTGAAATGAGTTATAGGCTTTGGGACTTCTTTAAGGACTTGCAAACGAGTTATGAGCTTGTCGACTTAACGCACGCGCTCGACAACGACAGCCCCTATTGGGCGGGAATTCCGGAAGGCTCCGTGGAATTGGGCAAGACGTGCTTTGATTGGGGCAATCCGATGCTTGAATGCTTGATTCAAACGTTCAAGTTCCCCGGACAGTTCGGCACGCATGTCGACTTCCCCGGACACTTCATCAAGGGCGGCAAGCTTAGCGATGCTTACGGCGTGCAGAATATGATTTATCCGTTGTGCGTCATCGACATAAGCGCGAAGGTTGCTGAGGACGTTCACTACGCTGTGACGGCGGACGACATCAAAGCCTACGAGAAAACGTACGGAGACATTCCCGACGGAGCATTCGTCGCTCTGTATAGTGGTTGGGCGCGTCATTGGTCCGACATGAACGCCATTAGCGGCATTGCTGAAGACGGTAGCGAAAACTTTCCTGGCTGGAGTATTGACGCGTTGAAATACATTTACGAGACGCGCAACGCCGCCGCCAATGGTCATGAGACTTTAGACACCGACGCTTCAAAGCTTGCGGCTGAGGCGGGCGACCTTGCTTGCGAACGTTACGTGCTGTCAAAGGGCAAACTTCAAGTCGAAGTCTTGACGAATCTTGATAAGGTTGCTTCGGTTGGTGCATTGGTGTTTGTAGCGTGGGCAAATATTAAAGGCGCAACGGGTTTACCTGCGCGATTGATTGCTATTACTCCTAAATCATTCGATTAAGCGATTAAGCACGCGCATATTAAAAATAAAATCGTGGCGGTGTACATCATGCGAATCGCGCCGAGTATGTGCACCGCTTCTAAATTTTCGTCAGGCTCGCCCATGTAAGCGCGGAAGTGCGGCTCGCCGAAATAATAATTCATGCCGCCCAATCGAATATGTAATGCTCCCGCGACTGTTGCCTCAGCCCAGCCGCCATTCGGACTTGGATGCTTTGCGGCGTCGCGTCTCATCATATTAAAGGCGTTCTTGTAGTCGAGCTGAAGAAGCATCGCCGCCCCGATAAATAACAAGCCCGTCAGCCGCGCAGGAATTAAATTCGCCACGTCGTCAAGCCGAGCCGCCACGCGTCCGAAGTAAAGATACTTGTCGTTCTTATAACCAAGCATTGAATCCATTGTGTTAATCGCCCGATAGGCGATTGCAAGCGGCAAGCCTCCAATGGCAAAATAAAATAGCGGCGATATAATTCCGTCAACGGTGTTTTCCGCGACGGTTTCGACGGTGGCGCGGGTGATTTCCGATTCGTTAAGGTTTTGAGTATCGCGCCCGACAATCCAGCCGACTTTCTCGCGGGCACGCACGAGGTCTTCCCTTGCCAACAAAAAATAAATTTCGCGACCTGCGTCGCCTAAACTGCGCGGGCTAATCATGAAGCTAAGCACCAACGCTTGAATAAAAATTTGCGCGGCAAGGCTTGGAAGTTGATTCGTCAGAGCTTCGACGCTCCAGCCAATTATGAACGTTGCAAGCACGACGATAACAACGAGCACGCCGCCCTTGAAGATTTTTTTATTTGGGCTGTCGAGGTCGCGGCGCAAACATTTTTCGAGCGCGGAAATTAAATTGCCAATCAAAACGACGGGATGAAATTTGCTACGCGGGTCACCAATCATCGCGTCAATCAGGAAGGCGACGACCGCTATAATTATTGGACTCATTAAATCAAACCTTCTAAAGTTTTCCAAAAAGTATTCGGGTGCTTAAAAATTTTTCCTGCAATGTTTAGGAGTGACTTAACTTGAAAAATATCATCGTGAACGCGGACGACTTCGGTCGGCATGAATTGATTAATCGTGCAGTCGAGCGGGCGTTCAATGCGGGTTGCTTGAGGTCGGCGACGCTTATGGCGGGCGGCGTTGCCTTCGACGACGCTGTTCAACTTGCAAAGAAAGTTTCGGGCTTGGGCGTCGGGATTCACTTCACGCTTGCCAATGGCAATCCGATTCTGCCGCCGAAAGAAATTCCCTCGCTCGTCACGGAGGAGGGAACGTTTCATGGCGACTATATAAAATTTTTGAAACGCTATCTGAGTGGGAAGATTTCTTTGGCTGAAGTTCGTTCGGAACTCGCCGCGCAGTTGGAAAAGATTTTGAACGCGGGCTTGACGTTGACGCACTTCGACAGCCATCAACACTTGCACCACGTACCGGGCATATCCGAAATTGCTTTAGACTTGGCGGAGGCGGCGGGGATTAAGTCAATGCGCGTGGCGAATACAAAACTTTTTGACGGTGAACTCAACAGCTTAGGCAAGTTCGTCGGGCGATTGGGTTTGGGGTCGTTGGCTAAGCTCACGGCTCATCAAGCGCACAAAAAAAATTTCGCGACGCCTGATAACTTCGCGGGAATCGTGGCGGGCGAAGAGGTTAGCGAAACTTTTATGATAAACTTGATTGAGAACTTGCACGCGGGCACAACGGAAGTTATGTTGCACCCCGGCACCGACAATGAAACTTTGCAAGGCTTTTGCCAATGGGCGCACGACTTCGAGGCGGAACTTGCCGCAGTGACTTCGCCGCGTGTGTTGAGCTTGCTTGCCGAGAAAAATATTTCAGCGATTAACTTTGCGGACTTGAGGTGATTGAATGACACGTGAACGCATGTTAGAAATTGTCCGATTCTGTTTCGTGGGCGGCGTCTCGTTTCTTATGGATTATTCGTTGCTGTTCGTGCTCACGGAGTTTGCGGGCATTTATTATCTTTACTCGTCGGCGATTTCGTTCAGCATAACAGTCGTCTTCAACTATTGGCTGTGTGTTATTTACGTCTTCAAAGGCGCGAAGAAGCAGACGACACGGCAAGCGATAATTTTCTTTGGGTCGGGCGTTGTTGGGCTCGGACTCAATCAGCTTTGTATGTGGTTCTTCGTCGACGTAACGAACTTTCATTACATGCTTGCGAAGATTTTTGCGACTGCTATCGTCACGATTTGGAATTACGTAACCAAACGCAAAGCCGTCACGGGCTAAACCGCGCAAGTGTCATAGAGTCGCCGCAGAAACTTTCCAAAGCCTTTGACCGTCGAATCGAACTTGAAAGGCTCCGTTAGTCGATAGAAGACCTCGTGAAGTGTCAAGTTGGATTTGTTGCCGTCAATCGTGGCGAAAAGTTTTTTGTCGACGAGCTTAGCCGGATTAGCCTCGAACATGTCGGGGTTTATCAAGAATATTTCGCGTCCATTGAGCGTTTCAATCTGCTTGAGCCACGCCGCGAACGCCTCAGCATAAAAATTAAAGTTCACGACTTCGGGCGAGGTTAAGTCAACGTCCTTTAAGAAGTCCACGAACCACGGATATTTATAATCCTTCGCGTCGCCCGACATCAAAGCTATCAACACGGGCTTAATCAAGTGGACGTAAGCAAAAATAAATCGGGCGAACTGCACAAAACGTTCACTCGACGCGGGGAAGTCGCTCCAAGAAAATTTATCGCGCTCGTGGTGGCAAATGTACTTAAAGATTTTGGGCGTGTGCAGAGGTCGCGAATAAAAGTCAGCCGCCGCCAATGCCGCATAAAGTTCGACGATGTGCGCCTCGTTGCGTTGATTCGCCGAGCCAACGCTGAACTCTCCGACGGGCGTCATCACCGAATCGCCAACAAAATACGTCGCGTCGAAGAGGTTTTCTTTCTCCGAATAATATTTCAGCGCGGCTTTAGTGTTTGGCAAAAAATTTTCACTGCGGGCAAAGAGTTCGTCGAGCTTATCAACTGGCGTGAAGCTGAAGTAGGGCAGAATCAACACGCCGCCGATTGAAACTCTGTCCGCGTAGTCAGCGAGATTATTTTTAAGCAAGCGGGCAATAGTTGGTAAGCCAGCCGCGCCCGTGCCACCGAAGACCGAGCCGGCTAAAAAAATTTTCACGGAGTCGCCCTCGCCGATAACTTTTTCAATCTGAGCGGTGAGCCTTGAGCCGTCATCGAACTTCTTAGCAAGAACCGCCGCGCCAATCGACGGGTGTCCGCGGAAGCCTTCGTTGAGCGTGGTGTCACGTTCTTTTTTTGTGTAAAGAACTTCATAGAGCTTGCCAACGGGCGTGTTGCTGTGATGATAAAATTCGATGAGGTCGTCAAGCGTCTTGTCATGACCGGTTGGATTCCACGGAAACGGGCGCACGATTGAAATTTTATTTTTAAAAAGCGTTGTGTCATTGCCGACGGAAAAATTTTGGAAGACGACGAAATTATTTAGAGCAGTCGAAGTCCTTTCAAGGTTGCCATTGCCGACATCGGGATCAATCGCCGCTATATAAAGTCGTTCGTTGCTCGGCAATAAGCCTGCAATGCAAAGGTGCGTTAAACTCTCCATGACCTTCGCGCCCGTGCCGCCGATTGATATAAAGTAATAGCTCATAATCTACTCCCATTTGTCACTTACAAATTTTTCTTTTGCGCGTCCAAAAGAGCCGCTTTAAAAGCGGCGGAACAATGGTTACTTCGTTCTCGTCACTGACGTAAAAGAGTACCCATTGGATGCAACATCACGTTGCGTCACGTTTGCTTGTTAAAAGTTGCGCTCCAAGCGGCGTGTACTTAAAGGCAAGCGGCGTCGTGAAGATTGTTAAGAGCCAATAGCCCAACCCCGCAAAGATTGCCGCGAACAGCCCGAAGATTATTCCGTTGAGTTTTATTCCGATTATCGGCGCGTAGAAGTGTGGAATGCCCAGACTTACAGCCAGCGATGCCATAAGCAACGTCGCCCAAAAGATTCGCTTGCCCGCGCCCGCCGCCTCGTCGACTTTAAATAAAAATCGCGCTGTAAGGAACCAACTTAGCGCACACAGTCCGTTGATTAAACCTGTCGTTCGCGTCAAAGCAAAAAATTTTTCTTGCCACCGCGAATAATTCATGTTGTCGGACGCCGTCGCTAATGCGTGCCCTGTGACGTTTGAACAAAGATAGTAAGCCGCCGCCGTGCAAGCGACCGTCACTGCCACAATTAAAAATATTTTTATGATCGTTCGCGTCGTTCGATTCATTCAAATTCAGCCAACTTTCTTAAGAATTCTTCCGAGAATAAAATTTTGTAACGATTACTCAGTTCCTTTACGAACATTAGCCAATACTTTTTTGCTCTCTTTTCGGCGAGCGAATCAAAGTAATAAGCCAATGGAATAAAAGCGGAAGTACCAACGTTGTCGATGATTCGGACGCGGTTTTCTGTCGGGGAAATTCTTTGCACAAGATAATTATCTGCGTCGATGCCCGCGAGCAAAATTTTTTCCGCAAAGTAAGTGTGCTTGAAGTCGAACAAAATCTTTTCAAGGTTCGCTAAAATATTTTTATCGTGAATGGCGTCTTCAAAAAGATTCAGCATGGTTTTACTGGGCTTGTCGTCGTAATCATGAACGCGCTCAAAAACGTAGCCTTTACCCTTGGAAGTTTCAATCTCGCCGAAATATTTTGTAAGGAGCGTCATTTCATTTGCGCGCTTGCCCAATGCCTTTCGATAGCGGGATTCTCGTTCCCAATCTTCATCGGGCATCGTGTGCAAAATTTTTATGCACAAGTTCTTATCGGTCGGGTGCGCGTAAACCGTCTTATGCATGCCCGTGCCCAAATATAAATCGTCCGTCAAGTTAATCATGTCAATACCTCGTCTTTGTAGCCTCATCACGTGTCGGCTCGTTAAAGCGTTCGTCGACTTCGGGAACTGTCCTTCGTTCAATCTGCGGTTCGTCGTAAGTCCTGCGGTCAGTTGAGTTAGTCCTCTCGTCGTCGTAAGTCCTGCGGTCAGTTGAGTTAGTCCTCTCGTCGTCGTAAGTCCTGC
>CAMNLS010000002.1 GCA_946543495.1 uncultured Selenomonadales bacterium
GTCGTTCTGCCCGTCGACCTCGTTGTTGCTAATAAGTTCGCGGCTGACGCTGAATTCAAAACCGTTCCCGTTGACCAGTGCCCCGCCGATTGGATGGGTCTCGACAGCGGCGAAAAGACTTCCGAAGAATACGTTAAAGCCCTCGAAGGCGCGAAGACGATTATTTGGAATGGACCTATGGGCGTCTTTGAATTTGATAACTTTGCTAAAGGCACGCTGGCAGTTGCAAAGGCTGTGGCTGACGCTACGGATAAAGGCGCAATTTCAATCGTCGGCGGCGGCGACTCCATTGCGGCTTTGAAGAAGACTGGACTTGATAAGAAAATCTCGCACATCTCCACGGGCGGCGGCGCAACCCTAGAATATCTCGAAGGTAAAATTCTTCCTGGCATCGACGCTATCGCAAATAAGTAATTCAAGGCATGAAAAGCTTTCTTAGGAGGATTTAAAATGGCAAGAAAACCGATTATCGCAGGCAACTGGAAAATGAACAATACCATCGCGGCTAGTAAAAAACTCGTCGGCGAACTCGCTCCGCTCGTAAAAGACAATGCAGCAGTTGACATCGTCGTTTGCACACCCGCAACCGCACTTGCAGCTGTCTGCGAAGCCGTGAAGGGTACAAATATCCACGTCGGCGCACAGAACGTTCACTGGGAAGCTAAAGGCGCGTACACCGGCGAAATCTCCGCCGAAATGCTTACTGAAATTGGCGTTGAATATGTCGTCCTTGGTCACAGCGAACGCCGCGACTATTTCGGCGAGACTGATGAAGGCGTCAACAAACGCGCACTGGCTGCTTTCAAAGCGGGTATCACTCCGATAATCTGTTGCGGCGAATCCCTTGCTATTCGTGAAGCTGGCAACTATGTCAATCACGTTGTAAGGCAAATCATCGCTGCAACCGAAGGCTTTACTGCAGAAGAGGCTGGCAAATTGGTCATCGCTTACGAGCCGATTTGGGCTATTGGCACTGGAAAGACTGCGACCTTTGAACAGGCTGAGGAAGTCTGCAAGGCTATCCGCGAAGCTATTGCCGCTCAGTTCGGTCAAGAGGCGGCGGACGCAATTCGCATTCAATACGGCGGAAGTGTCAAACCCGCAACGATTAAAGACCTCATGAAGCAACCTAACGTTGACGGCGCACTCGTCGGCGGCGCAAGTCTCAAAGCTGGTGACTTCAGCGCGATTGTTAATTTCTAAGCCTTTAACAGCCTGAACTTTTCTTAGGGAAAGGCGGTGACGATTATGGCTGACATTGAAACGAGGGTTACGACGCTTGAACAACAAGTGAGCAACGTAATAACCAAGCTGGACATGTTCATTGCGGAAAGCCGTGAGGCTCGACAAAGACACGACGCCGATATTCGTGAGATGCGTGAAAAACATGATGCCGATATGCGGGAAATGCGCCAAACTATTGACGGCATGGGTAAGCACGTTCGCAATATGTCTATCGTCACGATAATAGGTATTGCCGCAATGGTTGTCGCCGTTTTCTTAAAGTAGTTCGGAAGAGTTCATACAGAAAAAGTTAAGCCGCCTCTGTTCGGAACACTGGCGGCTTTTCTTTAACAAAAAATTGCAGTCGACGCAGGATAAAATTTCTCGGCGTGGAAACTTCAATCAAACAATAATCAATCAACGCAGAGTTTAAAAGGAGAGTGTAACGAATGGCAAAAATCAAAAACGCTCCGATTTGCTTAATCATCATGGACGGCTGGGGCATTGGCGACGCCCGCGACAACTTCAACGCAATTCAAGTCGGCAATACGCCCGTACTCGATGAACTCGTCAAGAAATATCCAAATGCTCGGCTCCAGGCTTCCGGCGAATATGTCGGACTGCCTGACGGGCAAATGGGCAACTCCGAAGTCGGTCATATGAATATCGGCGCGGGCAGAATTATCTATCAGCCGCTGACGAAGATAACTAAGGCGATTCGTGACGGCGACTTCTTCACGAACAAAGCTCTTTGCGGCGTCATCGACAAAGTTCAGGCTTCGGGCGGCGCGTTACATTTAATGGGCTTGGTCTCGCCCGGCGGCGTTCACAGTCACACCGACCACCTTTATGGCTTACTCCAACTCGCTAAGAAGGCTGGCATTGCTAAAGTTTACGTTCACTGCTTCCTTGATGGTCGCGACGTTCCTCCGAGCAGTGCTGCTGAATATCTCGCTGACCTTGAGGCGAAGATTAAAGAGATTGGCGCAGGACAAATCGCAACAATCAGCGGTCGTTACTACGCAATGGACAGAGATAAACGTTGGGACAGAGTGCAGAAGGCTTACGACGCCATTGCCACTGCTGACGCCCCTAAACAACCTTCCTCTGACGTGGCGATTAAAGCTTCCTATGACAATAAAGTCACTGATGAGTTTGTTAATCCTGTGGTTATCGGCGATTATCCCGGTATCAGCAAGGACGACGGAATTATTTTCTTCAACTTCCGCCCCGATCGCGCCCGCGAACTCACGCACGCTTTCACGGATAAAGCGTTTGAAGGCTTCCCGCGTGTTGAAGAGATTGTCGGCATTCCGTTTGCTACGATGACGCAGTACGAAGAAGGCTTGAACGTCGATGTTGCCTATCCGCCCGAAAGCGTTACTAACGGCTTAGGCGAAACGATTAGCAAGGCTGGCTTAAATCAGTTGCGCATTGCCGAGACGGAAAAATATGCTCACGTGACGTTCTTCTTTAATGGCGGCGTCGAAGAGCCTTACGCGGGCGAAGATAGAATCCTTGTGCCGAGTCCGAAAGTTGCGACTTACGACCTTAAACCGGAGATGAGTGCCCCGACAGTTACTCTTAAAGTTGCTGAGGCGATTCTTTCCGAGAAGTATGACTTCATTATTCTCAACTACGCGAATGGCGACATGGTTGGACATACGGGCGTTATGAAAGCGGCAGTTCAAGCTGTCGAGACTGTTGATGTTTGCGTTGGCATATTCGTTGAGTGCATGAAGAAAGTCGGCGGCGAAGTCGTCATTATCGCTGACCACGGCAACGCTGACCAGATGTTTGACTACAAACTCAAGGAACCGTTCACCGCGCACACGACTAATCCTGTGCCGATTATCGTTGTATCCGATAGAGTCGCTGAAGTTAAAGACGGTGCCCTTTGCGACGTGGCTCCCACGCTCTTAACGATGGCTGGCATGGAAATTCCTGCCGAGATGACTGGCAAACCGCTTGTCACATTGAAATAAGCAACGTGACGCAACTTTTAAAAAGTTGACAAATAGCGGACGCGGTTAAGTCGTCGATACAGTCGAAGATTGTTCCCGCGCCGGTACGCAACGCATGCGCATTGCTGTTAAAGTGACATTGTGTCCAAGCCTTACGAAAACTTTTTGGGCGACGATTAGTTTCCTCTTAGTCGTCGCCCGCCTTTTTAAGGAGCTGATTTTATTGATAGATCCAAAATTAATCGATATGGAGAATTGGAATGAACACTATATAAAAAAAAGTACCTCAAGCAAATTAACTTATTACATAATACGCAGATATTCCGTTAATGTTGGGCTGTTCTCAAATTTTACCTTATTCGCTGGACATATTCGCTATGCTTTATCAAATGGTTGGATTCCCGTTGTAGACATGCAAAATTATCGTAATAACTATTTGCCTCTCAAAAAACTTGGCGAAGAAAATGCGTGGGAATATTACTTTGAGCAACCGTTTCGTATAGGATTAGAGGAAGCTTATAGTGGCGATAATATTATTTTGAGCACGGGACATTTTGTACCTTTTCCACAGTTTAACCGGATGGATATTTATGAACTTCATAACAAAACTTTGATGGAGTGGAAAATGCTCGTCAAACTCGGTTTGCTGAAAGTAAAACCCGAACGTATGGAAGAGATTTTGGCAATAAAAAAAGAACTCTTCTCTCCGAATGACCGCGTGCTTGGTGTATTTTTACGCGGAACAGATTATGTTGCCAAAAAACCTAAAAATCATCCCATCCCGCCTCCCCCAGAATATGCGACAAACACGGTATTAAGTCGTATGAAAGAATGGAATTGTAATAAAATTTTCTTGGCAACGGAAGATAGAAGCCTAGTCGAGATTTTCAAAAATGTTTTTGGCGATGCATGTGTTACAATTAATCGTGAGTACGTCGATTATGACCCTCAAAAAGATGTTCTGTGGCTTCCACGTCTTTCTATCGAAAGGGAAGATGACAACTTCCTTCAAGGCAAAGAGTATCTTACTGAAGTAATGCTTTTTTCGATGTGCAATTCCTTAGTATTTTCGGGCTGTAATGGTGCACTTGGTGCTTTGATTTTGGCTTCGGATAATGTTGAGAATAGCTATTTTTTTAATTTAGGAAGATACGGCATATATGACAAACTTTGATAAGAAATTTTGAGCCTCGTCGATTAGTTCCCTCTTAGTCGTCGCCCGCTTTTTTTAAGGAGCTGATTTTATTGATAGATCCAAAATTAATCGATATAGAGAATTGGAATGAACACTACGTAAGAAAAGGCGACCCGAGACTAAGCCGACATATTATATCATTCGGCGGCAGTACGAAACGACAGGGCTTTTTGCCAGATATAAAATCTACGGCGAGCATATTCGCTACGCGCTTGCAAATGGTTGGTTGCCCGTCATCGATATGCAAAATTATGGTAATCCTTATCTGCCGCCCGAAAAGCTCGGTAAGGAAAATGCATGGGAATATTTTTTTGAACAGCCGCTACGTATCGGGCTTGAGCAAGCTTATGAAGGCGAGAATATCATCTTGAGTGCCGAAGAAGTACAGCCGCGCCTTTATGAGACTATGAACTTTCTTGAAAACAGAGACGGTAGCTTAACGGAATGGCGTATGCTTGTCAAAATGGGTTTGCTTAAGGTAAAGCCTGCATTGATGGAAGAAATTTCAGCCGTGCAAAAGAAGTTGTTTAAAAAGAATGTACGCATGTTGGGCGTATATTTAAGAGGTACGGACTACTCAGCTAGTAAGCCTTACGGACATCCTATCGTTCCGCCTGTGGAATTTGCCTTAAGCACGGTAGTTGAAAAAATGCAAGAATGG
Source organism: uncultured Selenomonadales bacterium (assembly GCA_946543495.1). Taxonomy (GTDB): domain Bacteria; phylum Bacillota; class Negativicutes; order Selenomonadales; family Selenomonadaceae; genus Quinella. The sequence continues at coordinate 5,045 of CAMNLS010000002.1, forward strand.
AGTTGCGCAAAGCTTTTTCTATCAACGGAGGACAAAACTATCGTAAAGGTTTTCAAGGACATTTTTAAAGACCTTTGCATTACAATCAACCGAGAATATGTGGATTACATTCCAGGCAAAGTGGTTACTTCTTGTCGTGTAGATAGAGAGAATGACCGTTTTTTACAAGGCAAAGAATATCTTACGGAATTGGTTCTTTTGTCGCAATGCAATTCTCTTGTTGCGGCTCGGTGTAGTGGTACTGTCGGCATTATGATGCTTGCGGAAAGTTTCGAGCATACTTATTTTTTCAATCTAGGTCGTTACGGAATGATTTCTCTTGATTGATTGGAGGTGTTGTTCATGAAAAAATTTTTTGTAATGGTTGCGGTGTTGCTTTGTATGTTCACGGCGACAACGGCTTTTGCGGCAAGCGCGGCTGAACAGCGCAAGCAAATCGACGAGCTATCAGCTAAGACGCTTGATAAACTTTATGAGAAGTATCCACACGCACAACGAATCATCGAGAATGAATGTTACGCTTGGGCTACGCTGTCGAATACGGGCGTGAAACTCGGATTATTCGGCAGTTCACATGGGCGCGGGCTTGCCTATAATAATCAGACCGGCGAAAAAGTTTATCTGCGCATGGAAGAACAGTCAGTGGGCTTGGGGCTTGGCGCGAAGGAATATAATCTGATTTTCCTAATCAACACGCGTGACGCTTGGGATAATTTCATCATCGGGAAAATTCGTTTCGGCGCGTCGGCGGAGGCTTCAGCTAATGACAGTGTAAACGGCGGTTCAATCGAGGGCGCGGAGTATGTTGCGCCGGGCGTTTGGGTCTTCCAGATGACGACTAAAGGGCTTGCACTTGAAGCGGAGTTGAAAGGCACGAAGATTTATAAAGATAAGAAATTGAACAGCTGAACGGGTGGTGCGTTATGAAAAAATTTTTTGCGCTGGTGGCTATGATGATTCTTATGAGTTCTTCGATTGCTCTTGCCGAAAATAGTATCAAGGCAACTTATTTCGTCGTGAACTGCAACGAGTCTATCACTTTGCGCGAATATCCTTCCGTTCATGCTCGCGAACTCGCTCAAATTCCGCTCGGTCAAGCGGTCGGCTTTATTGAAGATGTCGGCGACGGAAATTTTTCAAAAATAAACTATGACGGGCTTGTCGGTTACGTCATATCCTATTATATTTCGCCGAATTCTCCTTTCCGTGATGCAACCGTCGTAAATTGCAGGCAATCTATCACGCTTAGAGCAAATCCTTCGACTTATGCCCGCGAAATTACTCAAATTCCGCTCGGTGCTCGCGTTAAATATCTCGGCGTCGAATCTGATTCATTTTATAAGGTTGAGTATCGCGGAATGGTCGGTTTCGTCTTGAAAACTTACTTGCAACTCGATTAAAATAAACTTTGCAATAAAAAAAGCTGTCACTCACGACTGAGCGGCAGCTTATTTTGTTTTAACTGCGATTTTCTAATGCAACTAGCTTATCTGCGCCGTATCTTTTGCGTAAAGTCGGTTTTTCAATCTTTCCAGTTGCATTTCGCGGTACTTCAGCAAAAATTATCTTCTTCGGACGCTTATAACGTGGCAATTCAAGACAGAAATTGTTAATTTCCTCTTCTGTGCAAGTAAATTCGGGTTTAATCTCAATTATCGCCGCCGAAATCTCGCCTAAACGCCTGTCAGGCAAGCCGATAACCGCTACATCTTTAATTTTATCGAACTTGTGCAGGAAATCTTCTATCTGAACTGGATAAATATTCTCGCCGCCGCTTACTATGACATCTTTCTTGCGGTCAACCAAAAAATAAAAGCCTTCCGCGTCTTGCATCGCCATATCGCCCGTAAAAAGCCAATCGTCCTTCAATACTTCAGCCGTTGCCTTCGGGTCGTTGTAATAACACGTCATGACGCCGGGACCTTTAACGCATAATTCGCCGACTTCGCCCTTTTTAACTGTTTCTCCCTGCTCATCGACGATTTTGCACTCCCAACGATAACCAGGAACGCCGATTGCCCCAACTTTTTCGATATTTTCCAATCCCAAGTGCACGCAACCAGGTCCGGTCGACTCGCTTAAGCCGTAATTCGTGTCGTAGTCATGATTCGGGAAATATTTCTTCCAACGACGTATCAAACTCGGCGGAACGGGTTGTGCGCCTATGTGCATGAGCCGCCATTGGTCAATTTTGTAATCATCAAGCTTTATGTCGCCTCTGTCCAGCGCGTCAACTATATCTTGCGCCCACGGCACTAAAAGCCAAACGATTGTGCATTGCTCCTTTGAAACCGCGTCTAAAATGATTTCAGGCTTCGTTCCTTTGAGTAAAACTGCTTTTGAACCCGCGACGAGGCTTCCCATCCAGTGAAATTTCGCTCCGGTGTGATATAGCGGCGGAATACATAAAAAATTGTCCTCGCGGCTCGTTAAATGATGTTTTTGCTCCATTTGCGCCGCTTGCGTTAAACTTTGGTGCTTATGCAGTATCGCTTTCGGAAATCCCGTTGTCCCCGATGAAAAATATATCGCTCCGAAGTCGTCTTCCGTAATTCCACCCACCATCGGCTTTAAACTTGAGCAATCATCAACCATTATGTGATAACTTTCCGCGAAACTGGGACAATTATCCCCAACATAAATTAAAAGTCGCCCTTTCGACAGCCTTTCAGCGTTAGTTTCTATGCGTCCGATAAATTCCGGTCCGAAAATTATAACATCGACCTCCGCAAGCTCCGCGCAGTACAAAATTTCCGCCGCATCGTAGCGAAAATTGAACGGAACCGCTATTGCGCCCGTTTTCAACACGCCAAAATAAATCGGAAGCCACTCAAGGCAGTTATACATCAAAATTGCAACCTTATCGCCCTTCTGAATGCCGCGTTCAATCAATAAATTCGCGCAACGATTCGCTTTTTCGTCAAAAACGCGCCAAGTTATCTCTCTGCGGTACGGCGCAAAGCTATTCGACTCAATTAGACTAAATTCTTTCCACGTCATGCGGCGACCGTCGGCAACTGCTGGATTTAACTCTACTAACGCAACTTCATCGCCATAAAGCTGAGCATTTCGCTCCAAGTACTCCATTACGGGCATAAATTTACTTGCTCCTTTGCCAAAAATTTTTCAACGTGCCTATTCTACACCGCTACGAAAATTTTTCAACCAATAAAAGATAATTTTCCTTGATGGAAAGAATTGACAAAGGGAATATTTGACAGAAAATTTTTATTGCAATAAAATCTTTTTAGATTTATTCAAATCATGAGCAATTTTCTTTCGTTAGCGACACTTGTAGGCTCGCTGTGCCCAGATAAAAGTATCGTATCATTAGAAAGTGTAAAAATTTTATCTCGCAAGTTCTTTCTCAACGTAATTTCGTCTCCGCCAGGAAAATCCGTCCTTCCAATGCTGTTTAGGAAAATTGAATCGCCTACGAACGCCACAGAATCATTTTTGCTGTAAAAAATCGCGCTGTCGGTCGTATGTCCTGCTAATGGTATCATTTTTAACCCAAAATTTCTGTTTGCACTTAAAATTATCTTGCTAAAATCCTCAATATAAGTCACATCGTCGAGTTTCATGTTCAAATTGAAGTATGCAGACAAATTCCACGCAGGATTTTCCACATAATCGCGCCCGTTGCCTTGCATACAAACTTCTATGCCGAATTTTGATTGAATTTCATTGACTGCGCCGATATGGTCAAAATGTCCGTGCGTCAAAAGAATTTTTTCTATCGTAAACCCTTCGCGCTCGATAATTTTAAGCAATTTATCTGCCTCCGCGCCCGGATCTATCAAAAATCCATGTTTGGTCGCGTCGTCAATGTAAAAATAACAATTAGTAGCAAAAATCCCGCGTACTTCCACCTGTAAAATCATTTTTATCACCTTTTTTGGAGGTTTTTATGGAAAATAAATATTCCGATTGCCCGCTTGAATACGCGCTTGAAATTTTAGGCGGTAAATGGAAACTCAAAGTCATTTGGACTATTTTTAAGTTCAAAGTGATTCGTTTCAATCAATTAAAGCGCGAATTGCCCGGTATAACCGATTTAATGCTCGCGAAAGTCTTAAAAAGACTCGTAGAAAATAATATCGTTCAGAGAATGCAATTCAACGAAATTCCGCCGCACGTCGAATATTCTTTGACTGAAAACGGCTTAAATCTCGTTGAATCGCTTTCAAACGTCCGCCAATGGGTTAAAGAGCAAGATTAACCGTCGAATTTACAACCGTCCGCCCCGCAAGTCATTCCATTGAAATTTTCTTCCGTTAAAGCCTCCTTTATCGCATTTTTTAAGATTTCGACAGGTTGCGCACCGGATAAACCGTATTTTCCGCCGATTATGAAGTAAGGTACGCTGTGAATTCCGATAAAAGCCGCTTCGCGTTCGTCTTCGCGCACTTCTGCGGCGTATTTATCGCTGTTAATGACTTCCTCAACCTCATTTTCATCAAGTCCGCACTCAACGGCGATTTTTTTTAGGACTTTATGGTCGCTAAGCTCAAGATTTTTAGTAAAATATGCGTCAAACAGCTTGATTATAATCTCGTCATGCCCTTTTTCCTGCGCAAATTTAGTTAAGCGGAGCGCGTCAAAAGTGTTCGTGTAGCGTGTCGTCAGATATTTGAAGTCAATGCCCTCGCGTCTGCCCATAAGAGAGATTTGCTCAATTTTTTTACGTGCCGCGTCCAAACTTAAGCCGTATTTTTGCGCAAAACGCTCATCAGTTGCCGAAATTACATTTTTACTCGCCGTCGGGTCGAGTTCAAAGCTTTTAAATTCGACTTCAACATCTTTTCCAATCTCCGTAAGCGCACGACTCAATCTTTTTTCGCCGATATAGCAAAACGGACAAGCATAATCCGACCAAACTTCAATTTTCATGTTCAAATTGCCTCCTTTGTTCAATATAATTATATCTGCAAAAAAATTTCGCGCAAGAACGCAATTTTTATTGAGCAACTACATTAAAGTTAAGTAATGAAGTTTTAATCCAATCAAAAATAATTTTTCGCGACGACGGAATATCACTGCTATAAAAATCGCCAAAATTCAGCTTGCGAACAGAAAAATCGTCGTCAGATTAAAAATTCTGCGCCTATTGAAGCCTGCGCGGTAAAAATTTCTGTTCAAGACGTTGTGAGCGACGATAAGAGCGATAAAAATCAATCCGAGAGCCTGATGAACGTTCGCTGGCAGAAAATTACTCGCCAAACACGCGAAAAACAGAATCACAAGCGCAAAATCCAAAAATTTTTTCATTAAGACACCTCCGCGCCGATTTTAACACAAAAAAGAGTTTGAAACCCGTTTTGAAGGCTCAAACTCGAAAATTTTAGTCGTTTGAAAGTGTAAAGTGCAAAATTCGCTATTCTGAATTTTTATTTGGTCTCGGTGAAGACTTTAGCGACGATTTTCCAACCTGTCTCGTCCTTGCGCAGGAGATGATAATCAACGAAATTTTGCCCGTGCCAATCTTCCATAGTGATACGAATTGCGGCAACGTCATTTGTAGCGTCGAGCACATCGACAATCGCCTTTGAATTGGTTTCGCCGACTTTATCGACGTAATCAAAGAGCGTTTGAATCGGGTCGCCGTTAATGGTGGCGTTTTTGTGGAATGCGGGCTTCATAATCGCGCTATTTCCGTTCCCGCCGTCAATGTAAAGCTGTGCTACCTTGCGAATTTCCTCGTAATCCTGAATTGTCATGAAAATTTCCTCCTTATTGAGTTAAAACCATAGCCGATTAAAAATTTGTAGCGATTTAGCGTTGAAAAAAGGTTCCTTCAAAGCGAATTACCCTTTGCAACGGCTTTTCCGAGTTCGTAAGCGTCATTTAACTCTTTATGCCCGTTAATATCGCCGATTTTCATCACTCCGCCCGCTAAAACGTGTCCGCGTTCCGTCCAACCGAGATGTTTCATGAGATTTTGATAATATTGGAGCGCGTCATCAAATCCGTAGCCCTCGGCCGCCATTAACAGCACAGATTCTTTCTTCGGGTTGCGATAATTGGGATCACACTCGGCAACGGCGAATAATCTGTCAAAAGCAGTGCGAAGTTGCCCGCTGAAGTTCCAATAATAAAGCGGAGTCGCCAAAACTACGACATCAGCGGCTTTGTACGCGGGATAAATCTTGTCCATGTCGTCTTTTTGCACGCAAGGGCTATCGGGATTGCGTCCGCCGCCGAAACAACCTTTGCAACCGTGAATATTCATCTTGTCGAGGTTAAAAATCTCAACTTCACAGCCTAATTCGCGTGCGCCGCGAGAAAATTCGTTGACAAGGGCGGAAGTATTGCCTTTCGGGCGCGGACTGCCGTTCAAAACGATAATTTTTCTGCTCATTCGATTCACTCTCCCAAAATTTACGCTCTGTGATATAATATCACAAAAAATTTTCTTGAAAAGTACGCACTTTATTGTTAGGAGGATTTTAAATGGCGAAATGCATTGGTGATGAGAGTTTTAACGATACGGGACTGTTTTATACATTGAAATTGATTAAGGGCAAGTACAAAATGCGCGTTTTATATACGCTAATGGAGTTCGGAGTCGTGCGTTTTGAGGAAATGAAGCGATATTTGGGCGAAAAAATCTCTTATCGCATGTTGAGCAGTACATTAAAGGAGCTGGAAGCGGATAATTTGATAAAAAGAAAAGAGTACGCGCAACTTCCGCTGAAAGTTGAGTACTCTTTGACTGAACGAGGCAAATCTCTAATTCCGTTGCTTGATGGCTTATGTCAATGGGGCGACGAGCATAAATCTTGAAATGTTTCTGCGCGTGTGATATATTCCTTGCGTTGAACTTGCGCAGTCTTTAGATAGGCGGAGCGGTTTAATCAGCCCCCGGAAAGGGGGAATAAGTATGTTGAGGATGATGTTCTTCATAGTGCTGATTCTTTGGCTACTAACAAATACAGCCTCCTAAGCTCTGCAAAGCTTTGAAGGCTAGAGACCACCGAGTATCTTACAATATTACGGGGGTAAAACCGCTTTAATCAAGTTCGAGCGTCTAATGACGCTTATTTTTTTGCCAACAAGAATTTATCACAGTAAAATTAAATTGTCAAACGATTTTTAGGCGCGAATCTCTTCAACGCCCATGTAAGGCACGAGATTTTTAGGAATTTTGACTGAACCGTCAGCTTGCTGGTAATTTTCGAGGATAGCGGCGACCGTCCTGCCGACTGCAATCCCCGAACCGTTTAGCGTGTGCACGAATTCAGGCTTGGATTTGTTATCGCGGCGGAATTTTATGTTAGCGCGGCGGGCTTGATAGTCTGTGCAGTTTGAACAAGAGGAAATTTCGCGGTACTTACCTTGCGCAGGCATCCAAACTTCGATGTCGTAAGTTTTAGCGGAAGTGAAGCTCATATCGCCGGTACAAAGCAAAACTACGCGGTAAGGAATCTCCAAAAGGCGCAAAACGTCTTCGGCGGCGTCAACCATGCTCTCCAATTCGTTCCAAGAGTCTTCAGGCTTGGTAAATTTAATCAATTCGACCTTGTTAAACTGATGTTGACGGATTAAACCGCGAGTGTCACGCCCTGCCGCGCCAGCCTCAGCCCTAAAACACGCCGTATAGCAAGAATAATACTCTGGAAGCGTTTCAGCGGATAAAATTTCGTCGCGGTGGAAGTTTGTCATAGGAACTTCAGCAGTCGGCACGAGGTAATAGTCTAAACCGTCAAGCTTAAACATATCCTCTGCAAATTTCGGAAGTTGACCGGTTCCAATCATGCTGTCGCGATTGACAATGTATGGAGCGAGCATTTCTGTATAGCCATGCTTGTTGGCGTGCAAATCCATCATGAAATTTATACAAGCGCGCTCCAAACGAGCCCCCAGCCCGCGATAAAAAGTAAATCTTGCGCCCGTGACCTTGCCAGCTCTGTCGAAGTCGAAGATATTCAGCGCGGTGCCGATTTCCCAATGCGCTTTAGGTTCAAAGTCAAACGCGGGCAGCGTTCCCCAACGTCTAACTTCGGGATTTTGCGAGTCGTCTTTGCCAATCGGCACGGACTCATCAGGAACGTTAGGAATGTGCAAAAGCAGGTCGCGCAGATTAGATTCAACGTCGCGGAGCTGTGAGTCGAGTTCGGAAATCTTCGCGCCCATTTGACGCACTTCGGCGGCAATCGCTTCTGTATCTTCGCCTGCCTTCTTCATCGCGCCGATTTTCTTCGATGTAGAATTGCGCTGAGCCTTGAGCTGTTCAGTTTCTGCTAAAATTTCGCGGCGACGTTGCTCAAGTTCGCTGAAGTTATCGAGGCTCAAGCTGTTGTTGCGATTTTTAAGCATTACGCGAATCAAATCGAGATTATCGCGTACAAATTTCATATCAAGCAATGTTCATTACCTCCTAAAAATTTTTCGTGCATAGTCTAACAAAATCTTTTTGCGCGGTCAATCAATCGGATAATCTGCGCAGTGGTCTCGGAAAGGTTCTTCTGTGCAACGTCCTTGTTCATAGCGTTGGCGAGCGTCATCGGCTCACGCAGGATAGCAAACGCCGCGTCCAGTCCCGCGTCGTCGGAGATGTCAGCGACGCTTCCGCCAAGCCCAATCGTTATGACGTTCGGATTTAACTTCTTAGCTAACTTCGCCACGCCCGACGGAGCTTTTCCCTGCGCGGTCTGATAATCTAATCTCCCTTCGCCAGTGATTAGCACGTCCGCCGTCCTCAAGTCGTCTGCAATGTTCAGAGCGTCAAGAACCAATTCGACGCCTGGCAAGAGTTCGCCGCGAAGATAACTTCTAAACGCAAAACCTAAACCGCCCGCCGCACCGTCACCAGGAATTGACTCACTGTCGAGCTTTAGGAAGTCCGCGCTGAGTTCGCCGAAATTTTTTATCCAAGCGTCCATGACCTTAACTATTTCTGGCGTCGCACCTTTCTGAGGAGCATAGACCGCCGAGCAACCGTTTGCGCCCGTCAAAGGATTTGTCACGTCGCACGCGATACGAAACGTGCAGTCTTTAAGCTCTGGCAGAACGTTTGAATCATCAATCGCAGAAACCTTTTCCAAGTCGCGACCATAAATGCCACCGCCGATAAATTCATAGCCAAGAGCCGTCAACATGCCAAGTCCGCAATCATTAGTCGCCGAGCCGCCAATGCCGATGATAAAATTTCTGCAGCCGTCGCCAATCGCAACTTTAATCAATTCGCCGACGCCGTAAGTGGTCGTGTTAAGCGGGTTGCGTTTATCTTCGGGCACGAGCGGAAGTCCTGCCGCGTTCGCCATTTCGATGACTGCCAACTTTTTACTTAAGACTTCGCCGAATTGAGCCGCGACCATTTCGCCGAGCGGGTCAGTGACTTCGACGGACTTCAAGACGCCATCAAGCGCGGAAGTAATCGCCGCGCAAGTACCCTCGCCGCCGTCAGCCAACGGAAATACTTTTACTTCCGCATTTGGCAACGCCGATAAAATTCCGTCACGAGCCGCCGCGCCCGCCTCCAAACTTGTCAAGCTACCTTTCAAGCTGTCAATCGCAACAATAATCTTCATGTCAATCCCTCCCTAGCAAATAATAGCACAAAAAATCTTGATAAGCTGAAAGGAAAATCAAAAGACGCGGGGAATATAAAGGGCAAACGGAGGTTGAAAGGCGTGAGAAGTGCGGAGCTGGATGAATTCGTTGAGCGCGTGAACGAACGGACGGATATTTATTCGGTAGTTAGTCGATACGTGCAGTTAAATCAAAGGGGCGGACGCTATTGGGGGTGTTGTCCCTTTCACAACGAAAAGACCGCAAGTTTCAGCGTGAGCACCGACAAAGGACTTTTTTATTGTTTTGGTTGCGGGGCAGGCGGCAATGTCTTCAAGTTCCTGTCGCTCATTGAAAATATAACGTATTTCGAGGCGGTAAAACTTCAAGCGCAACGTTTAGGAATAGAGTTACCAAAAAAGAAAAGCTCGCCCGAACAAGAGCGGCGACGACGAGAAGAAAGAACGTTGGTAAAGCTAAACGAAGAGGCGCAGGAATTTTATCACGAAAGTTTAATCAATACGGCACGCGGCTCAGTCGGCAGGAAATATCTTGAGGGGCGTGGAATTACAAAGGAGACGATAGAAACATTCCGCATAGGGCTTGCGCCCGAAGAATGGGATAGTCTATTAAAAAAGTTCACGCGGCAAGGATACACGCCACAACAGCTGGAAACGGTCGGGCTAATCGTCAAAAGGAAAAATTCAGTGGGCTACTACGACAGATTCCGCGAACGGGTGATGATTCCAATCTGCGATGTATTCGGGCACGTAGTAGGCTTTGGCGGGCGAATATTGACAGCAGAGACCGAAGCGACGCCAAAATATTTGAATACGCCTGAAACAGTTCTTTTTAACAAGCGCAACTTGCTATTCGGGCTGGACAAATCAAATCGCGCGATAAGCTCGGCGGGAGTGGCAATCGTCGTAGAAGGATACATGGACGCGATAAGCCTATTCAGCGCGGGAATAAAAAACGTTGTGGCGACGTTGGGAACGGCATTCACGCCCGAACACGTCAAATTGATATTGCGCTACGCGAGGAAAATTATCTTCTGCTACGACAGCGACGAGGCGGGGCAACGCGCTACGATTCGTGCGCTACCGATTGTTCAACAGGCGGGCGCAGATGTCTTCATCATAAAAATTCCCGACGGCAAAGACCCTGACGAATTCATTCGCAAGCACGGCAAAGAGGCATTCGAAGAGCTTATAAAAAATGCGTCGACGTGGATTGATTATCGCATAAGGCACATATTAGCAAATACGGAACATTCAACGGCGCAAGGGAAAATACGCGCGTTGCGAGAAATTTTGCCAATAATTGTAAGTGCGGATAATCGAGTAACGGGCGATGAGTATTGCAAAAAGATAGCCGCCGAACTTGTTTTAGATGAGCGCTTGGTTATCGACGAATATCGCAAAGCGTTGAAACAAGCGACCAAAAGCGAGCCGATTGCCGCCAAGAGAACAAAAGCTAACGACGATGAAGACTTAAGAATAAGAATGGCGAGCGAAGAAATTTTGCGAATGGCTTGGCATGAAACAGATACCCTTGACTATGTGTTGACGGTGTTGCCGAAAGAAATTTTCAATTCTTGCCACAAGGAAATAATAAGTTGGCTTGAAACGTGCGCGGCGCAGGAGCGACGCCCCGATAAAATAAGTGCGGCAGAAGAATTGAGCGAGGAAGCAAACGCAGAACTTTCGCGAATACTGCTTAACGGCGCGGACGAATTAGGCAAGAGAGAAATTGCAATCTTTGAAGAATCCATTGATATTTTACGTCAAATCGTGCTCATGAAGGAATATTACAAGCTTAGTGCTCAAGCGGAAAAATATATTCCAAATGATGAAACGACTTATAATAAAACGGTCAAAGAGTTTCTTAAGATAAAAGAAAAAGTTGATAATCTTAAAGGCAATCTGTAAAGGGAATTGCATTTGAAAGGAGGCTGCAAAATGACAGGAAAGGAAAAAACTGTCGAGGCGAAAAAAGGCGACTTGAGCGGCAGCCTGTCGGAAAACAAAAGAGAAGCAGAAGTTGCGGCAGGAATTCAAGCTGCAAAAGGTAATTCATCGAAAATAGTTTCCATTCTTACGTTAAGGGCAAAACAGACTGGGGGAAAGTTAAGCAAGGGCGACTTCGATAAAATAATTCAAACGCTTGGCGTAGAAGGCGATACCAAAAAGATTGAGGAAATTCTAAGTATCTGCGAACGCGAAGGAATAAAGATAACGTCGGACGGCGCAAACGGTGTTGAAGAAAATAAAGTTACCGCGCCGAAGAAGGCTAATCCATCAAGTGGAAAAAAGTCTCATTCAGCGACAAAAAAATCAGAGCCTGCGGCGGAAGCTCCAAAGGAAGACGAAAATAAAAAAGGTCGTCCGCCCAAATTTGTTTCCATATTAACGGAAAAGGCGAAGCAGACGAGTAACAAGCTGACTTGGGGCGACTTAGACATTATATTGCAATCGCTTGGCGTGGAAAACGATACGGACGAGATAGAAGAAATTTTGAGTATCTGCGAACGCGAAGGCATAGCGATAATTGACGAGGACACGCCGCCCCTTGAAGATATAGACGATACAAGCGGCAATCTTGATAGTGATTTGTCGGCGGAAGGCGTTGGAATTGAGCAAGACGGTTCCTTGAGTTCAGTTGACGTAGCTGACGTTTCAGCCGAAGATGTTGAGGCTGTTAAGTCAAATGTTGAAGACCTCACGACACTTCCGGACAATATTTCAATCGATGACCCTGTTCGCATGTATCTTAAAGAAATTGGACGGGTGCCGCTCCTCACCGCTGACCAAGAAAAAGAACTTGCAATGCGTATGGAATTACCTCCGGAGCCCAAAGAAAAAGATTATCCTGATGATGCCCCCGATGAATTTGAACGCGCTAAAGAGAAATTTAACGAGCGAAAAAAAGATGCAGAATCTGCACAAAAAGAACTTGCCGAAGCTAATTTGCGTCTTGTCGTGTCAATCGCTAAACGTTACGTCGGGCGCGGCATGTGGTTCCTTGATTTGATTCAAGAAGGCAATTTGGGATTGATTAAGGCGGTTGAGAAGTTCGACTATAAAAAAGGGTACAAGTTCAGCACATACGCGACATGGTGGATACGGCAAGCGATAACGCGGGCGATAGCTGACCAGGCGCGCACGATTAGAATCCCTGTGCACATGGTCGAGACGATTAACAAACTCACGCGGGTTTCACGCAACCTTCTGCAAAAAAATGGACGCGAACCCACTGACGAAGAAATCGCCAAAGAAATGGAAGTGGACGTGGCACGCGTGCGGGAGATAAAAAAAATTTCGCAAGAGCCAGTCTCGTTGGAGACGCCCGTTGGCGAGGAAGACGATTCACATTTGGGCGATTTTATCGAAGACCACGACGCTCCCGCCCCCGCTGACGCCGCCTCGTTCATGCTGTTAAAGGAACAACTCGAAGATGTCCTCGGAACTTTGACGCAACGTGAGAAAAATGTTTTGCGGCTAAGATTCGGACTTGAAGACGGCAGAGCACGGACGCTTGAGGAAGTCGGCAAGAGTTTCAACGTAACGCGCGAACGCATTCGTCAGATTGAAGCTAAAGCGTTGAGGAAGCTCCGTCACCCTGCCCGCTCGAAGAAGCTTAAAGATTTTCTGGATTGACATTATCGGGAGTCGCAAGCGCGGCTCCTTTTTAATTAGAAATGGGGAATTAGTAATGGGAAATTATAAATCGGGATTCGTCGCTGTCATTGGACGCCCGAACGTCGGCAAGTCGACACTAATTAATAAAATCATCGGGCAGAAGGTCGCGATAACCTCCGATAAGCCGCAGACGACGCGCAGTCGCATTCAATGTATCCTGACGCACGATGATGCGCAAATTATTTTCCTAGACACGCCCGGCATCCATAAGCCAAAGTTCAAGCTCGGCGAATACATGTTGAAGGCGGCGGAAGGCACGCTTAAAGAAGTCGACGCGATTTTTTTTGTCATCGACGCGACGGAAAAATTTGGCGGCGGCGAAAAATATATTTTGGAACGATTGGAAGCGACGACTAAGCCCGTGATACTTGTTGTGAATAAAGTTGACCTGATTGACCGCGAAAAACTTTTGCCGATACTCGCTGAGTATTCGACGCGTAGAGACTTTGCGGCGGTCGTTCCGATAAGCGCGGCGGACGGTACCAACGTTGAAGAGCTAATCGAAGAGGCGAAGAAATTTCTGCCCGAAGGCGTGCAATATTATCCCGCCGACATGGTGACTGACCAGCCCGAACGTTTGATAATAGCCGAGCTGATTCGCGAAAAACTTTTGCACGCGACGCAAGATGAAGTTCCGCATTCAATCGCCGTCGACTTGGAAGAGTTCACGACACGCGACAACGGCACGATTTTTATTCGGGCGACGATTTATGTTGAACGCGATTCACAGAAGGGAATCTTAATCGGCAAGGGCGGCGCAATGTTAAAGAAGGTCGGAGCGGCGGCGCGTCCTGAAATTGAAATGCTAATCGGCACGAAGGTCTTCTTGGACTTGTGGGTTAAAGTCAAACGCGATTGGCGAAACTCTCTCGGTGCATTGCAAAGCTTTGGCTTAAAAGATTTTTGAGTGCGGGCTTGAAAAAAATTTGTCGTTGATTCTAATAAAAAAGACCGCATCACCAAGACAGCGAGCGGATTGCTTGACTAAAGCGGTTTTGCCCTCATATGTTTTTAAAGATAGAGAAGATTCGTTAGGTCGTCTTAAGCTTGGAGGAGCATGATTGGTTCAAATATTCTCCACATTTACGCGGCGATAAACTTAACGTGTCGCAACACCTAAGCGCGACAACTGTTCCGCCGCTTTCAAAGCGGCTCGCCTGCCGTTTATGGCGCAAGCACATGCAAAGCTTATAGCACGTCGTCAACTAATTGCAAAAGAAATATTTACCCCTTCGGCAGGGATTTATTTTTTTTTGTTGAATAGGTGAAAGGATTATGAATTTAGTTGCAAGCAGAAGGGAGCGAGTAATATTGAAAGAGGAAGACGTTCTTCAAACGGCAGACAGGCAATTTGATGCATTAACAGGACTTTATAACAGCGAAACTTTTTACAAAGAAGCGGCATCGCTTTTAGTGGCACATAGCGACGTAGAGTATTGTATTGTGTGCATGGATATAAGTTGCTTTAAAATTATCAATGACTTGTTCCACATAGGCACGGGCGATTTGATATTGAAAGCGGCGGCAGATTACTTTAAGGAAAAACTTAACGTGCAAACGTCTATGAGTTGTCGTACTGAAGCAGATCACTTTGTTTTATGCTTGCCGCGTGAGGAACTTGATATCGTGCAAATCCTCAAAGGTCTTGATGAAAAAATTCAATCACTACGCATAAGTCATAACATTTTATTTTTTGCAGGCATATATCCCGTTGATAAGCGCGATGTAGGTAAGTTGCCTATTAATAAAATGTGCGACCGTGCAACATTAGCACTTCATCAAATCAAAGGAAGTTACGTTACGCGCTATATCTATTACGATGACAAGTTGCGCGATCAAATGCTTGATGAACTGCTTACGATAAGTAGCTTGGAAGCCGCGCTTGCAGACCACCAATTCACAATCTTTCTTCAGCCGATTTTTGATCCGCATAAAAATACGGTCATAAGTGCTGAGGCTCTTATTCGTTGGTTCCACCCCGCGCACGGAATGGTTTCGCCAGGTAAATTTATTCCAGCCTGCGAAAAGAATGGCTTTATCGTCAACCTAGATCGTTTCGTCTGGGAAGAGGCGTGCAAGCTTCAACGCAAACGCCTTGACGAGGGCAAAAAGATTGTTCCTATCTCCGTGAACTTGTCGCGAATGAACTTCTACCGCGAGGACTTACCGTCATTTCTTTCCAGCTTGATAGAAAAATATAATTTGGAGTCGTGGATGCTTAAACTTGAAATCACCGAAAGCACCTACACCGATAACAAGGGAGAAATGCTTGGGGTCATCTCGAATTTCAAGAGCTTAGGCTTTTCCATTCTAATGGACGACTTCGGGTCGGGTTATTCGTCGTTGAACATGCTTAAAGATATGCCGCTTGATACTCTCAAAGTTGACATGGCGTTTATCCGTGAGCTTGAAAAGTCTAAGCGCGTTGCTGTTATTTTAAAGTTCGTCGTGGAGCTTGCAGACGAATTGGGAATAAACGTTGTAGTTGAAGGCGTCGAAACTCAATATCAATGTAATTATGTGGCTGGCTTAGGTAATGAAGTATCGATTCAAGGATATTTCTTCTCGCGTCCGTTGCCGATACGTGACTACGAAAAACTTTTGGATAAATATTTTTCTAATGGGGAGGACGATAAACATGCCGTCAATTAAAAAGGAAGGTGCCGTTTGGACACTGCGCAACACTAAAGGCAATGAACTTAAGGTCAACGAACTTGGAGCGCGTATCGTGTCGATGAGGTTCCGCAACAAGGACTTTAAGAACTGTTTCCTGCTGAAGGACGAAGCAAGCGTTGTGCTCGTCGATGGCGGCGAAGACTTTGCAAACGTTACTTGGCAAGGCGAGCAGACTCTTGAAGGCGTAAAGTTATCGGCTACGCTCGGCGGCAAGTCGGCGACCGTGACCTACAGCATTTCCAATGACAACGAAATTAGCATTAAATACGAGGCGGCGGGCGTTGCAGATATTTCTACGGCGGTGACGTTCAGCGCGGACGCCTTGCCCGCTATGAACTTCAGAGCTTGCCAGAAGGGCGCGGACTGGGAAAAGATTGCCGATGAGAAAGCTTATCCTGTGACGGAGACCGCCGAAGTTGAAATGGAACTCGGCATGTTCGGCTATGACCCCGGCTGCCCGATTGATTACCTCAACGCGGGCTTGAAGAATGCGGCTAACCTTTATTCGGAGGCGGCAAGCATTGATGTTATCGTCTACGCGACGCAGGATAAGATTCACGCTGAAGCGGTCGACGGCGGCTTTGCTATCAAGACGAGTGGTGCTACTGCCGGGCAGACCGTCTACATGATTAAGAACAGGAAGTGAGACCTTGAATATCCATGAGTATCAAAGTAAAGCAATCCTGCGCGGCTACGGCGTGAATGTACCCGACGGCGGCGCGGCGTTCAGCGTTGAAGAGGCTGTTAAACAGGCGCAAATGCTCGGCGCGGACGTGACTGTTGTTAAGGCTCAAATTCACGCGGGCGGACGTGGCAAAGCGGGCGGCGTCAAACTAGCACACAACCTCCAAGAAGTTCGCCAGTATGCTGAAGAACTTTTAGGCAAGACGCTTGTCACTCATCAAACGGGACCTGAAGGCAAAGTCGTTAAACGCTTGCTGATTGAGGCAGGCTCGAACATTAAGAAGGAATACTATCTTAGCTTCGTTGGCGACAGGAAGACCGCGCAGATAGTGATGATGGCTTCGGAGGAAGGCGGCGTTGAAATTGAGAAGGTCGCCGCCGAAACGCCCGAAAAGATTTTCAAAGAGTACATTGACCCGGCGATAGGTCTGCCACCCTTCCAAGCAACGCGCATGGCTTACAAGCTGAACTTACCTAAGGAAACAATCCGCAAGGCTACGAAGCTCATGACTAACTTGTATCGCGCCTTCGTGAAGAAGGATTGCACGCTTGCTGAAATTAATCCGCTCGTCGTCACGGAGGAAAATGACGTTATTGCCCTCGACGCCAAATTGAATTTCGATGACAGCGCGATATATCGTCACCCCGATATTGAATCAATGCGCGACGAGACAGAGGAAGACCCTAAGGAACTTCACGCGGCTAAGCTCGGCTTGAATTACGTTAATCTCGGCGGCAACGTGGCTTGCATGGTAAACGGCGCGGGCTTGGCTATGGCGACTGTCGATATACTTAAGCACTTCGGCGGCGAACCTGCGAACTTCCTTGACGTTGGCGGCGACTCCACGCCTGAAAAGATTGCTGAAGCTTTTAAGATTATGCTTGAAGGCGGTCAGGCTAAAGGAATCTTCGTGAACATCTTCGGCGGTATCAACAAGTGCGACCTCGTGGCTCAAGGTATCGTCGACGCGGCGAAGATTATTTCCGAAGACGGCAAATCATTGCCCGTGCCCGTCGTCGTTCGTCTTGAAGGCACGAACGTTGAACGCGGCAGGGAAATTCTTAAAGAATCACCGATTGCCAATGTCATCATGGCGGAGACTATGGAAGGCGGCGCGGAAGAAATAGTTCGCCTCGTCAAACAAGCATCGTGAATGATGATTAGACTGATTGAATAATATAAAAGCTCGGCTGGTAATCAAACCGACCGAGTTATTTTTTTGCGCTTAAGCTGTTGGCGTGGTATAATGACGAAAATTTTTTAGGAGGGATACTCAATGGGATTTATTCAAGCGGCATTGGCGGCGGCAAGCGGCGTGCTCGGCGACCAGTGGAAGGAATATTTTTACTGCGATAGCCTCTCGCCCGAAATTTTGGTTTCCAAAGGGCATAGACGCAAGACAAGCCGTTGGAGTTCCAATGACGGCGATGACAATATCATCACGAACGGTTCAAAGGTCGCAGTCAATGACGGGCAATGCGTTGTCGTCGTTCAGAACGGCAAAGTCATAGACATCTGCGCCGATAGCGGCGAATACGTTTACGACAAATCAACCGAGCCTTCAATCTTCAATGATAACAAGACTATCGCTGAGAATATTCAAGATATTTTCTTTAACATAAGAGACCGTTTCACTTTTGGCGGTGATACTGGACGCGACGAACGCATTTACTACTTCAACACCAAAGAGATTATCGGCAACAAGTATGGCACGCCGACTCCTATTCCCTTCCGTGTCGTCGATTACAATATCGGCTTTGACGTGGACATTGCGATTAAATGTTTCGGCTCTTACAGTTATAAAATCGTCAATCCGATGCTGTTTTATGCGAACGTCTGCGGCAACGTCACGGACGTTTATAATCGTTCGGAGATTGACCCGCAACTCAAGACGGAACTTATGACGGCTCTGCAACCCGCCTTCGCGAGAATTTCTGAACTTGGAATTCGATACAGTGCTTTGCCCGCGCACACTCAAGAACTTGCCGACGCTCTCAACGAAATCCTCAGCAGGAAATGGGGCGACCTGCGCGGCTTGAAAATCATATCGTTCGGCGTGTCCAGCGTAAGCGCGAGCGAAGAAGATGCGCAGAAAATTAAGGACTTGCAATTTAACGGCGCGTTAAGGAATCCGGCGATGGCGGCGGCTCATTTGACCGGTGCACAAGCCTCAGCAATGCAAAATGCGGCGAACAATTCTGCGGGCGCGATGACGGGCTTTATGGGAATGGGCATGGCTCAACAAGCGGGCGGCATAAACGCGGGCAACTTGTTCGCAATGGCTCAACAGCAACAACAGCAAGCTCAGCAACAACAACAGCAACAGCCGCCAACGTGGAAATGTTCGGCTTGCGGGCACGATGGCAATCGAGGCAAATTCTGTGCGGAGTGTGGAGCACCTAAACCCGTCGTCAACGAGTGGAAATGCGAATGCGGCGCGGTCAATAAAGGCAACTTCTGCGCGGAATGCGGCAAGCCTCGTCCAGTCAGCAACGAATGGAAGTGTCCCGATTGCGGCGCAGTCAACAAAGGCAAGTTCTGTGCCGAGTGCGGTAACCCTAGACCTTAACATAAATTTTAATTGGTAACGTCCCTCGCTCACCTCGCGGGGGATTTTTCTTTGATTGACAAAAAATTTTCCGCGAATACAATACTGCTAAACATTAAGGAGGCGAATCGTTTTGCTTGAGATAAAGAATCTACACGTCAGCGCGGGCGATAAAGAAATTCTGCGCGGCTTAAACTTACACGTCGCCACAGGTGAAATACACGTCATACTTGGTCCGAACGGCTCTGGCAAGTCAACGTTGATGAATGTCATACTTGGTCACCCGAAGTATCAAATCACGGGCGGCGAAATTTTTTTTGAGGGCGAAGACTTAACCGCCTTGAAGACCTTCGAGCGGGCACGGCGCGGAATTTTTCTTTCCTTCCAGAACCCGGAAGAGATACCAGGCATCACCGTCGAGAACATGCTCCGCACGGCTAAGCAAGCTGTCAGCGGTGACAAGATTAAAATTTTGCAGTTCCATAAAGAATTGCTCGCGCTCATGAAGGAGTTGCAAATCGCGCCCGAATACGCAAGCAGATATATGAACGTCGGGTTCAGCGGCGGCGAAAAGAAACGCAATGAAATTCTTCAACTCCTCACGCTCAATCCAAAGCTTGCACTCCTTGACGAAACTGACAGCGGGCTTGACGTTGACGCCGTGGAGATTGTCTCAAAAGGCGTCGCTAAATTTCACAACGAAAATAATTCCTGCGTCATCATCACGCACAACGCGCAGATTCTCAAGCATTTGCCCGTTAATCATGCGCATATCTTTTTAAACGGGCGCATTGTCAAGAGCGGCGGCGCGGAACTCGTCAACGCAGTCTCTGAACACGGCTACGCGCCCTTTGAGGTTGAATCATGAAGAATTATATTCAAGACATTGAGCGGGCACTTTATGACGTGCGCGACGTTGACAAGTCGATTTACAAGAGCGACGCGGGCTTGACGGAAGAAATTATCCGCGACATTTCTAGGCGCAAGAATGACCCGCCGTGGATGCTTGAGTTCCGATTGAAGTCGTTGGAAGTTTATAACAAGATTGACTTACCGACGTGGGGACCAGACATCAGCGCGTTGAACATGGATGAAATTGTCACATACGTTAAGCCGAATGCCAGACAGGTTGATGACTGGTCGCAGGTGCCCGACGCAATTAAAAAGACCTTCGACAGGCTCGGCATACCCGACGCGGAAAAAAAATCGCTCGCGGGCGTCGGGGCGCAGTATGATTCGGAGGTCGTCTATCACAGCATACAAAAGCGGCTGACTGATTTGGGCGTCGTCTATACCGACATGGAAAAGGCGTTGATTGAGCACGAAGACATTGTTAAGGAATATTTTATGACGCTCGTCCCGCCGAAAGACCATAAGTTCGCGGCATTGCATGGAGCGGTTTGGTCGGGCGGTAGCTTCGTTTACGTGCCGGCGGGCGTCGACGTTAAGATTCCTCTGCAGTCTTACTTCCGATTGAACGCGGCGGGGGCTGGGCAATTCGAGCACACATTGATAATCGTTGAACCAGGCGCGAAGTTACATTTCATAGAAGGCTGTTCGGCTCCACGCTACAACGTCACGAACCTTCACGCGGGCTGCGTCGAATTGTTCGTTAAGGAGGGTGCTCGGCTCCGTTATTCCACGATTGAAAACTGGTCGCGCAATATGATGAACCTTAACACCAAACGCGCCCTCGTCGAACAAGGCGGCTTGATTGAATGGGTTAGCGGCTCATTCGGCTCGGCGGTGTCTATGCTGTATCCGTGTAGCGTCTTGCACGGCGAAGGCGCAAGGGCTGAATTTACTGGCGTGACGTTCGCGGGCAAAGGGCAGAACCTCGACACGGGCGCAATCGTCGTTCACGCGGCTCCGAAGACTTCAGCCAACATCAACACGCGGACAATATCCAAGTCGGGCGGCGCGGCTACTTATCGTTCAGCAGTCAAGGTCACTAAGAATGCGCCGTTCGCTAAATGCTCGGTCAACTGTGAATCGCTCATGCTAGACGACGAATCACGCTCGGACACATTGCCCGTCATGGACATCGAAGGCGACGCGGCGGACATCGGGCACGAAGCTAAAATCGGTCGAATATCCGAAGAGGCAATCTTTTATTTAATGGCGCGTGGCATATCTGAGGCGGAAGCTCGCGCAATGATTGTTCGCGGGTTCGTCGAGCCGATAGCAAAGGAATTGCCGCTTGAATACGCCGTCGAGATGAATAACTTAATCAATCTGGAATTGGAAGGACAGTTATGAAAAAGATTTTGCCGCTGACACAAAGCTTGCGCGGGACGATTGAAATTCCTGGCGATAAGTCAATCTCTCACCGTAGCATAATCTTATCGAGCTTGGGAGACAGCCCCGTCGAGGTCACGAACTTTTTGGCGGGCGCAGATTGCCTATCAACGGTGGCTTGCATGAGGGCATTAGGCGCGAAGATTGAACGGGCTGACGATAAAATTTTAATCACAGGCAACGGACTGCACGGCTTACACGAACCAGAAAATATTTTGGACGCGGGCAACTCTGGCACGACGCTACGATTGTTAATGGGCTTGCTCGCGCCGCAAAAATTCTTGGCGACGTTCACGGGCGACGATTCATTGAGGCGGCGACCTATGGCAAGAGTTATCAAGCCGCTGACTCAAATGGGCGCGTCAATCGTCGGGCGCAACGTCAATCGCAACTTGCCGATAACAATCATGCCCGTCGAACGACTACGCGGAATAACTTATCAAATGCCGGTCGCCTCCGCGCAGGTCAAGTCGGCAATACTCTTGGCGGGACTGTACGCGCAAGACGCAACGACAATAATTGAGCCTGCGCCATCACGCGACCATACGGAAAAAATGCTGGCGGCGTTCGGGGCAAGGCTTGAACGTTCAGACAACGCAATAACAATCTTCCCCGCCGATAAGCTCACGGCTCCCGCGTCAATCTCCGTACCAGGCGATATATCTTCGGCGGCGTATTGGTTGGTGCTCGCGACTATCCTTGACGGCTCGGACGTGACGATAAAAAATGTCGGCGTCAACGAAACGCGCACGGGGATTATTGACGTGCTCAAGTCAATGGGCGCGACGATTGAGCTTGTCAACGAACGGACTTCGGGCGGCGAACGCTCAGCCGATTTGAAAGTTATGGCGTCGAGGTTGCGCGGCGTCGAGTTCGGCGGCGATATGATTCCGCGTCTGATTGATGAGATACCCGCGCTGGCAGTTGCCGCCGCCTTTGCTGAGGGCACGACGATTATCCATGACGTTAAAGAACTGCGCGTTAAGGAAACGGACAGGCTCGCGGCGATTGTCGAGGAATTCAATAAAATATCGCCCGCAACCTTCGAGGCGACGAACGACAGCTTGATTATTCACGGCGGACACGAAAAGATTTCAGCCGACTGCAAGACCCGCGCAGATCATCGAATGGCAATGTCACTGTCGATATTTGGCGCAGCGGCTCAAGGCGTCACGATTGACGACGCGGACTGTGTAAGAATTTCTTATCCGAACTTCTTCGACTCGTTGAATGTAGCATGATGATAGCGAGCAAGACGAAATTGAGAAAGCATATAGCCAATTAAGATATGTGAATTCTTCATATGAAAGCCCGCCGAGTTTCGTGATGAGATAGATTGTGACGATAAAAGGGCGTACACATTCTGTGTCGACTTTTACAGAGGTTTTCAATAACTGTGCTTAAGGTAAATGAAACTGTCGGCGGGAATTCCCAAGAGATTATCAACAGAAAAGTCGTTATGTTGGCTGATAGTCAAAAGTTGTTCGCCGACTTCCGTAAGCCGACGATTATCATCAATTAAACCGAGCGATACCAAGCCAGATGTCTTCTCGCGAGCATCTTTTGGTTTGTTATTAGCGTTACCGTAAATGAATCCGACTTCGTGCAGAAAGTCATAATAAGCCGTCTGAACTTCGTCGTTGCCGTTCCAGTTTTTGCCGACGTTTTCTTTCAGCAACCAAAAATCGCGCAACAGGGGAAGTTGCAGTTCAATCTTTTTGTTGAAATTTTTTGTACGGAAACTGGTCATGCCCAAACTCCAATAAAAGCTTTTGTATTGCAGATTCAAGTTGAATCACCGCCCTTGCTAAAAATTGTAATTGACAATGAGAACTTCATCGCTCTCTGAGATTTTGTCTGTCTTATTCATCGATATAGTATGCAATTAATTTTGTTTGCTTTTACAATTCAGATGAAAAGCCACACGATAAGGGGACGACAAACCCGATTACCATTAAGAGAATTCTGCCAAGGTTTGATAAGCAACCGTCATTCATGAATAAACATGTGGCTAACAAAAAAAATTATCAATGGCGGACAAGCATCAATTAAGGAGCTGAGAATATCGTCCA
>CAMNLS010000003.1 GCA_946543495.1 uncultured Selenomonadales bacterium
TGTTTGAAAGTGGTTTGGAGCGATGAAACGAGTTTTGAAACTGATTCGGAGGTTTAAAACGAGTTTGGAGCTTTGAAACGGATTTTGGAGGCTTGAAAACGATTTTGGAGGGCGATTTGGAGGGGCAAAAGCGAAATTCTAATATATTAGAATTTCCATGTTGGAAAAATGGCGTCGTGACGCTGATTTTTCGGTGCATAAAAAAAACCCCATATTTTTTAGGGGATTTGGAGTATCGAAAGAGATTTTATAATATATTAGAATTTTCCGATTGAGCAAAAAAGCCCGCCTCGTCGACGGGATTATGAACCTTTGTAAACCGAAAATAAAATCTTCCATAAAAGAACATCCCAGAAAACGTATTCACAACCAAGTTAATCAACGCTATGTATTTTAGCATATTTTTATTTTAGAAACGCTAAATTTTTCTTTATTAATTTGTAAGTCAACGTTAAAGTGTATATAATTAAAACAAATTTTGTATTGAAGAGGTTTGCTATGCAAAAAAACTACTTAGACAATGCATTGAATGCGGCTCGCGAAATGATTCACGCTTATTTTATTGATAGAAGTGTTGAGGGCGTCTTTAAGTACTTGAATCCGGCAAGCTTTACTTTTATGGGCTTTACGGAAAACGTTTACTTTAACTCATTGGAAGAATTTCGCAAATATGTCAGAGGTGCCTTAAGTTATACAATCGCTTATACGATTATCGACGAAGATTATTCCGTTTGCTGTGAATCGCAGGATAGTTGCCTTGTCATCGCCAAAATTAAATTTACCAACGCGCACATACGAAAGCTTTTCAATATGAATTACTTTTTTTATTTCAATCAACTCGACGATAAAATCGTTTGTTCGCATTATCATGTTGCTCGACCATTCAAGGCAGAAATACTAACTAATCCGATATTTTTCAACGAGAATATGATTCATCTTAAAAACGCTAATGAAATCATATCGCACACAGAAGAAATACTTGAGTTCATAAATTCCGAAGCGGTTGCAGAGAAAAGTTTTTACTATGAAGATAAATTTCCTTATCGAACTGTGAATCGAAACTACATGAAGCTTTTAGGATACAAGGTAATCCGTAATTTCGTCACGGAACAAAATTATTCGTCGCTGATAAACATACACCCTGAGGATCGAAGTCGCTACGTCGAATATTTGAAGAATCAATACGAAAAAAAGATAGCCATATGCACTTCCGAGCTAAAATATCAATATCGCAACTCGTATCAGCTTATTTATCGCCTTCAATCGCCGCATCTCTCCGGCGAAGTCAAGATTTTGGAATGGGGCAACTTCTTCACGCAAAACGGAAGCACGATAGTTAATTGTTTCATTCTGAATCTCAATGAGGCGGAAAAAATTTCATTGAACACGAACTCAAATGACATACCCGCCACAAATCCCATGCAAGCAGATCCAATTTCTATTCGCGAGGATTGCGGCGTATATATCAAACAAAATGTTATTATCTATCCGAGGAAACGACAAATTAAAATCGACGATAAAACCATAGACTTTACGCCGATAGAATGCGAAATCTTTCTTGTGTTGCTTGATAAATTGAATCAGCCGATAAGCGCAGACGAACTCTACAGTTGCATTTGGAGCAACGGAGAAATTTACTCAAGCAGTAATGTTTTGCCCATGCATATTAGCAATATCCGCCGTAAATTAAGAGCGCACGAAAATTCAATCAAAGTGGTTTTCATAAAAAAAGAAGGCTACTGCCTTCGTGTATAGTGAGCAATTATTTTGAACGCGTCGGAAAGATATCCGGCGTTTTTTTATGTGTCGAGCACAGCCCATTCGTTATTGAAGTAAAAACTTTTGCTTTCGGGGAGTTCGCTCCAATTTTCGATAATGCGATCTATTGCGCGTGTAACGTCGTAATGACCGTCGGTGTTCGTCAATAGGACAAGGAATTGATTGGAGCCGTTCTGCGATATAACATCACCACGGCGCAACGTATCATGCAGACACTCAATAAATTTTTCGCCGGCATGTTTTAGAGTAAAGTTTTTATCCTCACCCGTCCGCTTGAGCGCAAACAGCACGATACAAATCGTTTTACCGTAGCCAGCGCGGGTGCGTTTAAGGAAACGATAAATGTTGCGGAAACTCTCGAAGGGCAGGATATAAGCTCCAGGCTCCTTGTTGCGTTCGCTAAGAATCATTTCAATCTGCGCAAGCGTGACAACCGTTTCGACGTTTTCTTCGGGTGAGTCCTCGTTGAAGATATTGTAGCCGTGCTTGCCGTTCTGCTTGACTATGTAAAGAGCCTTATCCGCCTTCTTATATAGTTCGGTAAAGTTGGTACCTGACTGCGGAACAAGTACACAGCCGATTGACGCGCCAAGAGGAATGTTCATATCCTCGCCCATCAACTTTTTAGCCGCTTCAGTAATCTTTTCGTTGATGAACTGCGTCTTTGCGGCAATAGATGATTCTTCGTGGACGCCATGACAAAAGGCAACGAATTCATCGCCGCCCATACGCCCAATTAAATCCGTTGAACGCATCGTCGCCCGCAAGATGTCCGCGAACGCGATTAGAATCTTATCGCCCATCGCGTGACCGTAGATGTCATTGACGAGCTTAAAACTATCCAAGTCAATCATCATCAATGAGCCATGCGATTTCTCACAAAGTTTCTTAAGCTCCTCTTCCGACGAACCTTTATTAAAAAGCCCGGTGAGCTTATCGGTTGTCGAAGTCTTTTTGAGGTCTTGAATCTCGCCGACTGTCTTTAAAATGTTGGCAACGCGGCGAAGAAGAACTTTTGGTTCAAAGGGCTTATGAATGAGATCCATTGCGCCGTTATCGAAGCCGCGGCTTTCAACTTCGTCTGTTTCGTCCGCCGTCATGAACATGAACGGAATTTTTTTATGAAACTCATTTTGTAAAGCGATTTGCAGTTCAAAGCCTGTCATACCTGGCATTCGGAAATCAGAAAGCACCATGTCGGGTTGTTCCTTCCGATAGACTTCTATTGCCTCTGCTGCTGAACCTGCAGGAATGGTATCGTATTTTTCCTCCAGCATATATCCTGTCATTTCACGCAACATGTCCACGTCGTCGACTATCAAAATTTTTTTCATTACCAAAACCTCACCGTCCAAGAAATTAACAACTAATAACTTGGCAGTAATTATAAATGTTTCTTTCGATAAAGGAAAGAAAAACTTTTTCCGCGTGACTCAACAAATAAAAAAATTGTGGCTCATGAAAATGTTAAGTCTGAAATGAGCGCAACGGGTCTTACAATGGGCTTAACTTTTTGCTACAATAAAAAAGAGTCGGCTATGACTCTAAAAAATATTTAGGGGGTAAAACTTATGACACTTGATGAACTGTGCGCGAGTTTTGCAGATGAGAATCACCCGGCGAATAAAAATCCCGAACGCTTAGATTTTTTTCGTGAACTCTGCCAAGACAGCCGCCGTATCGAAATGGAATTGAACACAAGCTATCACACGCCCGAAGAAATCGTTGAGATTATGTCGCGGCTCACTCGCAGGGCTGTCGACCCGACGTTCCGTTTGTTCCCTCCGTTCTATGCCGACTTTGGTAAAAATATTCTCTTCGGCAAGAATGTCTTCATCAACTCGAATTGCCACTTTCAAGACCAAGGCGGAATCACAATCGGCGACGGCGTGATGATTGGGCACAATGTCGTTTTGGCTACGGCTACGCATGACCTTGCGCCCTCGAAAAGTCGTAAGCTTCATTACAAGCCGATTGTCATTGACGAGAACGCGTGGATTGGTTCAAACGCCGTGATTCTGCAGGGCGTGACGATTGGCAAATGGGCAGTCGTCGCGGCGGGTGCAGTCGTCACGAAAGATGTTGAGCCTTATACGGTCGTAGGAGGCATTCCCGCTAAATTTATCCGCAAAGTTGAAGACGATTTGGGCGATAAAGCGGTTGACTATATCGAAGGGCACATTTAACGCCACAAGCTCAACGGGTCAGCGTATTGATAGGTTCCGTTGACGTTGATGATGTATTCAAGGTGTAGATGCGGACCAGTTGAATAACCCGTGCTTCCAACTTGCGCGATAATCTGTCCGGCAGTGACCATTTGCCCTGCCACGACATGAAGGACTGAGCAATGAGCGTAGCGCGTATAAGCGTCAATCGCGGGGTGATAAATCAAAACCTGGTTGCCGTAGCCGTCATCGAAGTTAGCAGCCGAGACAACTTGCCCGTCGAAGAGCGAACCTACATACGCTCCATACTCGTAGCCGAGGTCAACGCCCGCATGAAATTTCCACGCGCCCGAAATCGGATGAATTCTCCAACCGAACGGCGAAGTAACAGGGAAATCATATGCTTGAACCTGCGCGGGCAGAATCATCAGCGCGAGAATTATCAGTGCCCAAAACTTTTTCAAAGTTCATTCCCCATTCCTAATTCCCAATTCCTCATTGAATTTCTCAACTTCCTCTGGCTCAAACTCGACGCGCATAGACTTCCAGCGGTCGTGGAGCCAAAACCATTCCTCAGGATATTTCTTTACGTGCTCTTCAATCAGCAACGCCAGCCGTTGTGTCATCTGTTTAATATCGGCGTGCTTATCGGAAGTGCGTTCGACTTGTAGCGGCGGAAAAATTTCTAGCGTGTGAGTTCCGTCCGAATTCTTATGCATGAACGCCGGGAAGATTGGAACTTTCCTAAAGCGCGACATTGACGCCGCGCCCGTCACGAAGTTTGTTGCCTGATTAAAAAACTTAACGACCACACCGTCATCACGCCCGACATCTTGATCCATAATCAGCCCGATGAAGTGTCCTTCGTCAAGCATCTTATACATCTCACGGACGCCGCTGCGATAAGTTATGTGCATGCCAATAAGTGTGCGATACTCGTTGATAAATTTATCTGCGTCTTCGGATTTTTGCTTCTTAGCCACGCCGACTAGCGGAATGCCATTCTGCGCGAAGGCTCCGCCCATAAGCTCCCAATTATCGCTGTGGCAAGTCATAATCACCGCGCCGCGGCAACGTGACGTTGCATCCAGATAACTTGTCAAGTGCTCCAAGCCGACAACTTTAACGTGACTGTCCATAGTTTCTTTAAGCTTAGGGAAGGACAAAACCTCCATGAAGATTGAGCCGAATTGAACAGTACTTTCGCGGGCGATGCGCTCGGCTTCTTCGGGCGAAACAAAAAGACAGCGGCGGATATTCTCCGTCGCAATTTTTTTCCTTTTGGCGGGCAGGAATACCCAAATTAAACTCGCTAAGCCGCGCCCGAACTTTAAGCAGAACTTCAGCGGCAACAGGCAAATTAACTTGCTCAACAACTTTAAGAATATGTATTCGATTATTTTTCACCGTCTTTCAAGATATTCGACAATCTCGTTTAAAAACGAGCTAAACTTTGCCGCCCCCTCGATATTCAAATGCTCAACATCGTAAAAATCAGCGTCGGATAAAAATTTAACTCGCCAACCATCAATAAAAATCGCTGAATGATGTCGATTGATAATTTGTTCAACGAGAGAATAAAACTCCTCCAGCCGTTGACTATTGTAATATTTAATGTAAGCTTCTGTCATTGGCGTCAGGAAAACTATCGGGCGAATATTATTTTCTTCACATAGCATCAAGTATTCATCTAAAATGCCAATATTTTCCTCGCAAGTTTCAGGAAAAACTTTTTCTGACCACGTATCGATTATGTCTCTTGCTTCCAAGCGGGCTTGCGGTGAAATGTGTCGAACTTCATCGAATTTTGCAAAGTAAGGGTTATCGATATCCATCGAGTTTAACAACAATTTATTCGCCAAATAATCTTTATGGAAAAAATTTTTATAAACTTCAGCTGGTAAATGAAAATTATGCAAGTCTTTGAAAGCAATAAAATGTTGCAACATCAGAAACTGATTATTGGCGGATTTGGATAAGTCATAATGAAAAGAGTAGGGAGCCAGCCCAATTAGCGCGTATTTGAGCTTATTATATTTTTTGCCACATGTTACAACGTACTTTGCAACTTGAAAGTTATAGTATAAATCTTGACTGCCACGTCCGAAATTAAAGATTTTGTGATTAAAGCGAGTAACGTCCAGTGCTTTTTCAACGTGGCTTATTCCCGTCGCGAACATTTCAAACTCCGTTGCGTTTTTTTTAAAATATCGAAGCGAGCGTTCCAATAAAAAATTTATCGGCGAGTTGAGAGCGCAAAAACTTATAAGCTTGTCTTGTGGCATACCGTATTTTTTTGCTTTATTAGTTAAGACGAGGCTCCACCACCAATTTTCAACACATAGGCAATAATCACAAGGGAAATCCTTAACGCAGTCTTTCAAGGCGTGAAACGGTTGAATCAAATTCTTCGGCAGACCGAAATGCGCCAAGATTTTTTTCGCAGGCTCAACCTCGTCGGTGACAATCGCACAATATTCCAGCTTGGGATTTAAGATTTCCAATTTTTTTGCAAGATCATTCGTATTTGTAACCAATAGTACACGCATATTTTGTTACCTCCAAGCTTTAACGATAACGCGTGGGTGGTGGATTGGGCGGATAATAACGCTTGCCGTCTTTGTAATAGGGCGGCTTAGGCGGTGGCGGCGGATTGTACCGTCGACCATTTCGAGAATTCGGAGGCGCGGAAGGCGGGAAATAGCGATGAGCGTCACGATAACGATCACGCTCGCGTTCGCGTTCGCGCTGACGAGCACGTTCGCGTTCACGTTCACGCTGACGACGTTCCCATTCTTTACGGTAGCGGCGTTCGTTTTCCGTCTCGCGTCCAAGAAGGTATTTATCCCGGGAGTGCGCCCATTTGCCCATTTCCTGAGTTTCAATCTGCCTATCAAAATTCTCAACGGTTGATGCTTCTGCTTGCCCGCCGAATATAAGCAGACTTGCCGCCGCTACGATTAGAACTCTTTTCATTATGCTCGCCTCCCTTGCCTTATTAAAAGTTTTTAAATCTTTAAAGCTCTGTCGTTCAGGATTCTTTAAGTTGTTCAAGTTCTTTCTTTAACTGTTTAATATCTTGTGCATTAGTTTCACGCGATTTTTTGGCAGCGTCAAGTAAAGTGAAAAAGAACGGCATCATCAAGCTGTTAGAAGCATCAAGCTTGCTGAATTCACGATACAAAGTTTCGTACATATCTACGTCGTTCAATTCTTGTCGCGCTTCCTTGGTACGATTAAGACACCAGCCAAAATATCTCTTCGACGCTTCATAAGAGTAGGAAGGGTTCTTCCTTAGGATTTCGATTTTACTTGAGAGTTCGCCCAATGCCCGTGCATAATCGTTGAACGACAAGACCCAATTTGAAAAAGTATTTGCTGTCTTAGATTGAGAAACGGAATTGACGTTGTAATGTCTGTAGAAATAAAGCGGCGTAATGAGGCGCAAGAACCTTTTGGCATAACAATACATGTTGATAGCCCAGATATAATCGCCGGCTTTAAGGATTTCGGGGAAGGTTATGTTATTTTGAAGTAAAAAGTTCCTCCTCACGAAATGCGCCCACGGTGTAGAAAAACCTCTATTGAAAATCAGCTCGTTAAGGATTTTATCGTTATCATCTACAGTCAAAAGGATTTGGTCTTCAAGCTCTTCTGCCGCCAACTCTTTGGCTTTGCCGTCGCGCAAGATATGAACTTCATTTGGTCTATCCAAGCAGTAATGATTTGCCGTGTAAACGATATCGGTATTGTATTCCTCTGCCATAGTGTAGAAGGTTTCCAAAGCGGAGCCCAAGAGAAAATCATCAGCGTCGGCAAAGTAAACGTATTTACCTCGCGCAAGTTTGAATCCGATATTACGCGGAACATAACCGCCGCCGCCCGAATTCTTTTCTGTCTTCATCAGCTTTAGTCGTCCGTTAAACTTCGCCATGTAACTTTCTACAACTTTAACGGAATTATCGGTGGAGCAGTCATCAACGACGATAACTTCAAAATCTTGAAATGTCTGAATCAAAAGACTTTCCAAACATTCGCCGACGTATTTCGCCGCATTATACAGCGGAATAATTACGGAGACCTCGCAGATTGGCTGATCGAGAAGCGATGCCATAGAATCAAGCTTGTTGCGTAGGCGTTCAATCTCGGCTGCCTGGTTGGAAATGAATTCTTTATACTTATCTTCTTTACTTAAGATTAGTTGCGATTCCTTTTTAGTCTCCGCCATAACTTTATTTTGTTCGCAGATATAAGTGCACAGGCTGGGAATCAAAACATCATGTTCACCAAAATATTTTCCGTATTCGCTCTTTATGGTCTCGTAAACCACATCTTCAGTTAATTCCTTGCTTGAAGACACAACACGAAGAAATCTTACACTGATGAATTTTTTTAAGACCAGATAACGATAATAAGGATTCTCTTTGAAGAAGTTTTGACCGTCCATCAGCTTATCGAGATATTTTAAGCCGCGCAAAACGGGGTCTATCCAAAAGTTCATACGTACTTGCGGTGTCTTTTTTGTTCGAAGAATCGACGTTTCAGTAAGGCGATAATTATAAATTATATTTGATACGCGAAGAATTCTCTTTGCATAGAACAGAATCCCTTGATGCCAAATGTTGTCATCACTGATTTTTAAGCCAGGAAAGATTATGTCATGTTCAATCAGCAAGTTTCGTCTAATCAACTTAAGCCAAGGAACCACGTAATATCTATCATCTATTATGGATTGAACTCTATCCTTTAAGTCATCGGATTCAAGCGTTGGTGCATCGACCGTTCCGCCCTCTTGATGACATTGGATTCTCTTATGCTTGCCGTCGGGGCTTATTTCGTAAAACTTTTCGCAATAAACAACATCGGCGTTATAATCCACTGCCAACGTGTATAGCTCCTCCAACGCCGTTTCCGTCAACATGTCGTCGTTGTCCATGTTGTAAACATATTTGCCCCTTGAAAGCAACAAGCCCTTATTGCGCGGAAGTGCACCGCTACCAGTGTTTTCGTCCATATGATAAAGCTTTAAGCGTCCGCCGAACATCGGCATGTAATTTTCGACAATCTTGCAACTTGAATCGGTGGAGCAGTCATCAACAAGGATAACTTCAAAGGCTCTAAACGTTTGTACTAAAATGCTTTCAAGACACTTACCGATATGTTTTTCGGAATTGTAAAGCGGGATAATAACAGAGATTAAAGGAGGGGTTGTTAAACTCACAGACACTTCTGGGGCGTTTGCCGCGGCACCGCTTGCGCTGAAAAAGAAAGGGAGTGTCGGGTCAGATAATTCCTTGTCATGACAGCACAAATTACGATAAAGTTCATGAACATTTAAATAGCCGTTCTCTTGAGCAAGCTTATCTAATAATCCGAGTTTGAAATAATTCTTCGACGCCTCATAGCAATAAGCAGGATTATCCTTTAAGAAACTAAGACGGCTTGAGAGTTCTTTTAAAGCCTTAAGCCAATCGACAAAAGCTAAACTCAAGTAAGGGGCTTGCTCCATTGATATTGTTTCCTTGCCGTCAACGGAACTTCTATGGAAATAAAGCGGCGTCGGAATACGCCAAAGCCTTTTAGGATAGCAACAAATTTGTAGCCTCCAAAGATAATCTCCGCCAAATTTTACTTCAGGGAAAACAATTTCATTCTTAATCAAAAAGTCACGTCGAACGAAACCTGTCCACGTGTTCCAAAAACTACCCTCATTAAGGATCTTCTGAAGATTTTTCTTAATATCCATGCCGCTTAAGGACGGTTTATCTTGGCGACCTTCACTAATTGCTTGCTGTCCTTCCACGTCTCGTCGCACATAGACATCATCGGGTTGCTTTAAATCGTAGTATGCTCCCAAATAAACTACGTCGGCATTGTTTTTCTTTGCTGTAGAATATAAAGTCTCAAGTGCGTTAAGTAAAATAAAATCCTCCGCTTTCATGAAGAAGACGTATTCGCCCTTAGAGAAGAAGAAGCCTTTATTACGCGGCACACTGCCGCCGCCCGAATTGGTGCTTGTCTTTGTAAGCTTTAAACGCCCGCCGAACTTCGCAAGGTAAGTTTCAACAATCGCCATGCTATCATCAGTGGAGCAATCATCAACGACGATAACTTCAAAGTCTTGGAACGTCTGCTGTAAGATACTGTCTAAACACTCGCCGATATATTCTGCCGCATTGTATAGCGGGATAATTACCGAAACCGCAGGCGAAGACAAATCATAAGAAACAGACGGCTCATTTAAAGCTGGCTTATTAGTAGACAAACTACCTTCTGAATTAGTTTTCTTTTTTTTTGTCATAAAACCACTCCTTATATTGAGCCTTTTAAACTTATTTCGTCAATTTTTATAACCGCATAAAGTTAGGTAAGTTAAGATTTAGTTAAAGTTTCGAGCTCGCGTTCAAGGCGACGAATCTTCTCAATCAGTTCAGGAACTTTTTTCAACGCCACTTGCTGACGGAGCCATTCACTATGACTTTGAATCGGAAAACCACTACCGAAGAATCCTTCAGGCATGCTCTTTGAGATGCCCGACCTCGCCGCGTAAACCGAATTGCCGCCGATAGTGATATGCCCGACCGTCCCGACTTGTCCGCCGAATGTCACGTTGTCGCCTACCGTCGTTGAACCGCTTATTCCTGTTTGCGCCACGATTAAACAGTTCGCGCCTATTTTGCAATTATGCGCAATGTGAACGAGGTTGTCAATCTTCGTGCCGTGTCCAATAATCGTCGAACCCATCGCCGCACGGTCAATGCCTACATGTGCTCCAATCTCCACGTCGTCTTCTACAATCACGTTACCGACCTGCGGAACCTTTGTGTGCACACCGCCCGCCGTCGTGAATCCAAAACCGTCCGAGCCGATAACCGCTGACGAATGAATTACACAACGCTTGCCGACCTTGCAGAATTCACGAACCGTCGCACTTGAATAAATGATTGTGCCTTCGCCAATCGTCGCGTGCTGACCAATGTAGACATGCGGATAAATTATCGCGCCGCTATGAATCTCCGCGCCGTCATCAATGACCGCAAACGGCATAATCGTTACGTCGTCGGAAATTGTTACGTTCTTGCCAATGTGCGCCTTTGGACTTATGCCCTTTGGAATGTCAAGCTTAGGCGTGAACAGTTCAAGGAGCGTCGCGAATGCCGCGCGCGGGTCTTTGACTTTAATGGCGGGCTTCGGGAAGTCTTGCATGTCGAATGGGATTAACACCGCCGATGCCGCGGACGTTTTAGCCTCGTCCATGTGGGGCGGCACGGCAAAGATTAAATCGCCCGCCTGCGCCATCGTGATATTCGACAGCCCGCTAATTTTAGTCATGCCCTCGCCCATGACCTCGCCTTCAATAAGCTCGGCTATCTCATACAAAAATTTTTCCATAATATCGCCTGCTCACTGCATTTTATTGATAACGTCTTGAGTTATATCAATCGCGCCGTGGAAAATCAATGGCTGTTCCTTAGAATTGTTTATCACCACGTCGATATTTTTCTCGCGTGAAATTTCCTCAATCTTCACGTCCATACTACTTTTTATCTTCGAGGCGTAAGCTTGGTTTATGCTGTCCAACTTGCGTTGAAAATCCATTTTAACCTTTGTCGCTTCCTCTTCGGGCATTTCTTTATTGGCGGTGTCCTGCTCGAATTTCTTTTGAGCCTCGTCAACTTTGCCTTTAGCCTCTTCCATTATCGTTTTAACTCGCGGAGCTTCCGCCATGACCTTTTCCACGTCGACGGCTCCAATTTTACTTTCGCCGCAACCCGTTATCATAAGTGACGACGCCAGCAATGCTACTGCCGCCAGTTTCGTTCCTACATTCATATATAAACACTCCAATCAAAGTCTGTTCATTTCTTTAATCAAGTCATCGGTTAAGTCCTTTGCTTTTTTGCCGGGGAAGAGGACAGCTCCGACTTTTGCGGGCGGCTTTAGTTCAAAGTTCCACTCGATACGCCGTCGCAAAACTTTTGATTCATCAGGCTCGCGCTTAACGAAGACAAATTCTAAATGATTGACCGCCGCCAGCATCGTCGCCTTATCGACTATCGAATCCAAAATTTTTTTCTCAAGTTCTGAACGTTCCCTGCCGACTTCGTTAAGCTCGGTTAAGAGTTCACGCCGCCTTACTTGTCGTTCTTCCATTTCGCGCAAGGCGTCTTCCATTAGTTTTTTATTGCGCTCCGTTACGTCCGATTCTTTTTTGCGCGTTTGCTCCTCGACGATTGCCCGCAACCTTTCAGCCTCAGCCTTAAGCTTTACTTCTTCCTCGGCAACTGAATCATTCGCATACTTTTCAATTTCCGCCATCCATTTATCTAGCAGTTCCTTCTGCAGATTATTACGTTCAAACTGCACCTTCTCCAGTTGCTGTAAGAGTTCATTAATTTGCTCTTGCGTCAATCGCAAGTTATCGGCGTTATCAAGTTTAAGCTGAATGTTTAATTGCTCGTTGAAGTAGCTGTCATTGATTTTATTGCGCCCTTCAATGTAATGCGGCTCAGAATTTTTACGATACTCTTCCGCCGCCGATTTCCTTTTGTTCTCCAACTCCGCAAGCTGACTGACGACAAGTTGAGCATTCTTTTGCCACGCCGCCTCGTCGAAGACCTCTTTATTAGTTTCGGGCGGCTCCGGCTTCGGCAAGGCGACAACCTTCATTGCCTCGTTAAGCTCCAGACGCAAACGCAATTCCCTTGCCCGCAACTCGTCGAGTAGGTCGCCGTCGGGGTGTGCCGCTTGGATTTTTTCTATGTCGATAATCCCGACGCCGCGTTTTTCCTGCACGGGCTTTTCGACTTTGCTGTTGACTGGCTCGGCTGGGATTTCGGGCGTTTGATAAAGATAAAGACCGCCGCCGATTAACGCAATCATTAACGCCGTCAACACTCTATAATCCAACACGTCGCCCCCTAACAAAAAAGGGATTAGGAACTATTCCCTAGTCCCTAGTCCCTAGTCCCTAAAATCATTTCTTGCCGAGTTCCGCGATAACTTCTGCAGTGATTTCTTGTCCGCCGTAGATGACTGCCGCCTTGTCGATGACGACTGCCAAGCCTCTCTTGTCGGCTACTTTCTTGATAGCGGCTTGAACTGCATTTTCAATCGGTGCAAGTAATTCCTGTTGCTTTTGCGCAAGTCGTTGCTGGCATTGCATGTAATAATCCGCTTTCTCTTGGTCGTTCATGCCGGCTGACTTTTCGTCGAACTCTTTCTTAATGTCATTGATTGCGGTTTCCATTTGCCCTTGCAGATTTTGTACATCGGGGTGCGCCGCCATAGCTTGTTGATAATCAATCGTGCCGACGCTCGATGAGCTTGCCGCCGACGCAATATTTCCTGTCTGCGTTAAAGCGATTGCCACTACGCTACCGACGAAGATTATCGCGATTAGAATACTTACGAACCTGACTTGCTTCTTTTCCAATTTTATCATTATGCAACTCTCCTTAAATTTTAACACTGCCACTGATGAAATTATCTTTACTACGAACGCGGCTACATGCTCCGACTAAATATCCCGTTGCTAGCAATGCGCATGCGTTGCGTACGAACGCGGGCATAAACTCCGACTATATTGGTGACTCCGCCGCGACCGCTGGGTCAAGCTTCAAGCTTGCCGATTATAGCAGAGGCTTTAGCCCTTTGCAAATTATTTTAATGTGGACGGTGCCCTCGCCCAAACCCTCGCCATAACTCTTCCCCTCCGCTGTTCAAAATTAATTGCGCCTATCTTACCAGATTAATTTCAGACTTTCAAGCCGCGAAAAAAATTTTTGCACAAGTGAACGTTTTCTGCTATCATTGGGAAAATTTCTTCAAGGAGGAAAAGGAATTATGAACTTAAAGAAAAAAATTACGGCGGCATTGACGGCGGCGGCATTGAGCGTTTCGCTTACGTTCGGGGCTCCTGTTGCTTCGGCGGACGCAGGGACTATAATCGGCGTGGGCAGTGTCCTTATTGGAGCCTCGCAGAAAAATGCCGCGCTCAATAAGCAGATAAGATACTACGACGAGAGTGAGCAAGGTCGCTTGGAACTTTACGACGCTTTTAAACAAAAATACGGCGTCAGTGAGAATGGGGCGTATAAAGCTCAACTCGATAGGGTTATAGCGAACTTAACTAACGGAGTCGCCGCAGTTGACCCTACCATTAAAGAGAAGCCGTATATTTACTTTGTATCCGCGCAAAGCTCAATCAACGCCGCCTGCTCCATGGGGCATGTCATGATGGTAAACGAAGGCACCTTCAAGAACATTACCAACGAAGACGAGATTGCGGCGATTGTTGGTCATGAGATGGGGCACGGGCAAAGGAGTCACGTCGCTAAGGGCAACAAGAAAGCTCTGCAAAAGTATGTCATAGCATCATTAGCGGGCACTGCCGTTGGCGGCGGCGAATTGACTTCGATAATTGCGGGTGTAGCGTTCAATCACTCGGTGGCGCACGGCTCCAGGAAGTACGAGACGGAAGCCGACCTTTTGGGCTTTGATTACATGGTCAACACAAATTATAATCCTGGTGCCTGCGCGGCAGTTATGCAAAAGTTCGTTGAGTTGGAAGGCAAGAGCAAACGTTCCAGCTTAGAAAAAATCTTCTTGCCCAGCGACCACCCCGACAGCGATAAGCGGCGCGATGCCTACGTTAAAAAGCTCTTTGAGTACAGCGGCAAACACGTCACGGCTAAAGATGGTATCGTCACTGTGAACAACAAGATTTTGATGAAGGTTGCGGCGTCCGACACTATGTCCAGTGCTGAACGTTCCTACTTTGTACTCGGCAACTTGGCGGCGGCTTATCATCACGGGCAAAGCAAAGAGGCGGCGACCGTTCAAAATGGAACCGTCATGCTTGGTAATCAACCAATTATCACGCCGCTTGCTGGTGATGAGGACGCTTACACCATTGCCGAAAGGTTAAACTCCATAAAGTAAATAAAATTTAATCCTCGACAGCCAATCCGACCATCGAGGATTTTTTATTGACGTAAATTTTATTGCCGCGTAAAAGTTTTGTCCGCAATATCGCCGATACCGCCCAAAACGCCGAGACTCTTACCGCCTTGGAAGAATTCGACTGCGCCCGCGTTGCCGAGGCGGAAGGTAATATTTTCCTTGCCTTCCCACGAAAGAGTTTGTCCGCCGTCAATGACGCCCTCTTCGACAACCTCGCCATCGACAGTTACAAGAACCCAACAACGATCATTGAAACGCGCTTGCACTTCGACTTTATCACTAGCTGGCGGCGGCGGAGCAGGATTGGCATTGGCAACGGGCGTCGGAGGTTCAGTCGGCTCAGGCTCGACGACAGGTTGCGTTTGTTGCATCGGCGGATTGACTTGAGCAACGTCGCTATCTGAACTGCTAAGCCACGACCACACGCCGCCCGCTATCGCCGCGATTAAAACGACTGCCGCCACGATTAACTTAGTTGACGAACTGTGCCCTTCCTCTTGCATTGAGTAGCCGAAAGCTTTTCTTTCAGGCTTAGGCTCGGCTTTCTTTTCGGAAACGGACGCGGCTGTCTTATCGGCGTCAGCGTTCTCGGGGTCTGCCGTCTCCCCTGCAAGTTCCGCTAAATCCTTAGTAAACTCTTTAGCGGCGGCTTCGGAGTCCATGTCCAAGAACTTCGCGTAGTTCTTGATGAAGCCTTTGGTATAAACTGCGCCGGGCAACTTGTCATACTCTCCCGCCTCAATTGCTTCTATGTAAGATGCTCGGATACTTGTACCCTGCTCAATGTCTTCGATTGTTAAGTTTTGTCGCTCGCGCTCTTGGCGAAGCGTGTAGCCTACCATGTCTAACATCTCCCTTCACGGCGCATTATAAACGACTGATTTTTAAAATACAAGTGGCTTACTTCGATTTAAAAACTCGCGGCACTCGCGCGGAGACAAGGCAGGTTATCTCGTAGTTAATCGTATTCAAGTGGCGGGCGGCATCATCAATCGAGACTAAATCGGAGCCGAACAGAATCACTTCGTCGCCGACTGCAACGCCATCAATGTCCGTAACGTCAATCATCGTTTGATCCATGCAGACGCGTCCGGCAATCGGCGCAAGCTTTCCGCGAATCTCTACGCGAAAATTTTTGTAAGCGCGAATATACCCGTCAGCATAGCCAATGGGCAGCGTCGCAATCAATGAATCACGTTCGGCAATAAATTCACGTCCATAACCGATTGACACGCCCGCCGAAATTTTTTTAAGATAAGCAACGTGCGCAATGAGTTTCATGACGGGCTTAAGTTCAATCGTGCGGCGAACGTCGTCGGAAGGATACAACCCGTAATTGATGATACCGGAGCGCACCATATCGAAATGAGCTTCGGGAATGTTGAGTATCGCGGCGGACTCTGCCAGGTGTAGAATCTTTATCGCAACGCCCGCACGACGAATCTTATCAGCCGTCGACTTGAAGACTTCGATTTGATGCTTGGTAAACGTCCTGTCGCTTGAATCGGCGTCGGCGAAGTGCGAAAACATTCCCTCCAACTCGACGCACAGCAAGTGATTAATCTGCGCGGCAAGTTCGACTGCTCTATCTGGAGCAATGCCAATGCGCCCCATGCCCGTTTCAAGCTTCAAGTGAACCTTAGCGACTTTATTAAGGCTCGTGGCGGCGGCGGAAATTTTTTCGGCAAGCTCAATGTCGGCGACGGTCGCAGTTAAATCATTGGCGACGACGACTTCAGCGGCTCGCGACGGAATCAGGCTAAGAATCAGAATCGGCAAGCTGAAACCTGCGCGGCGAAGTTCCAAACCTTCCTCGACGGTGGCGACGGCTAAGAAGTCCGCGCCGCACTCAACAGCTACTTTGGAGACCTCAACGGCTCCATGCCCATAAGCATTCGCCTTGACGACGACACAGAGTTTTGACGCCGGGTTAATGTGTTGCCGAATCGCGGTTAAGTTGTGGCGCAGGGCGTCAAGGTCAATCACGGCGCAAACGTCCCGAAGAATCATTTCAAACATCTCCAATCAATTAGGGGTGATAGCGTGAAGTTCAAAGAATTTATAAGCTCGCTTGACGGCGATATAAAAAATGTCTATCTGCTGTGCGGCGAAGAAACTTTCTTTATTGATAAGGCGCGGGAAAAAATTTTATCGCGGCTCGGCGTCGACAAGGCAACGGAGCTACTAACCTTCGACTGCGACATCAAGCCCGCACTCAGCGATATAATCAGCGCGATTGATAGTTCGCCCTTCTTCGCCGCAAGGAACGTTGTACTTGTCAAGAACGCCGCCTTCTTCAGCGCAGAAAAAAAATCCGAACGGCTCGAAAATATCCTACGCGATATGCAACCGACGAATTATGTAATCTTCACGGCGAAGACGGCGGATAAGCGGCGCAAGCTTTATAAGCTAGTCGAGAAGGTCGGCGCGGTATTGGAGGCGGAGCCGTTGCGGTCGTGGGAAATCGACGGCTGGTTGAATGATAAGCTTGCGTCACTCGGAAAAGTCATGAGCGGTGAGGCGCGGCGACACTTCAACGAACGACTTGGAATCCTTCCGGAAATATCGCTGTGGTATCTTGAAAACGAATTGGACAAGGTAGCACTCAACGTCACGGGCAAGGAGATAAGCGCGGCTGACTTACGACGCAACATGCTCGCGCCGCCGGAGGTGTCGAACTTCGCCTTAACGGACGCCGTAGACGAACGCAAAGCCCAAAAAGCCATTTACCTTTTGAAGTTACAAGCCCGCGTTCCAGCAAAGCTCCCACTCGTAACGACGCTCCTAGTTAATCACGTGCGCCGCCTCCTACGCGCAAAATTTTTCATAGCTCAAGGCGTCGTCGGGCGTCGCTTAGGTGAACCGCTCGAAATGAATCCGTACATCGCGCAGAAGGTCGGCGAGACCTCGAAGACTTATCCGCAGAAGCTGTTAGAGAAAGTCTTCATCGAACTTGCGGAAGCGGACTTCAACTTGAAGACGGGACGAGCGGGCATTGAAGCTCTGGAACGAATCCTTATCAAGCTTTGCAAGCGATAAGTTACACGAAAAAAATTTTTTTCCTTCAAACGGGGCGGCAAATGTAGTAAAATAAATCCAAGAGAGGGGGCGATACCGTTGGTTGAAATTTATAAGTCGCAGGAGTCAGGGCACTTGGAGAAGTTGACGCTTAAAACGTTGCAGAAGGGCGCGTGGATAAACATCGTCGACCCGACGCCCTATGAACTGCGCGAAGTCAGCGCATTGACGCATGTTGAACCAGACTTCCTTCGCGCCGCACTCGACGAAGAAGAACGCTCGCACTTGGACGTTGAAGAAGAATCCGTCATGATTTTAACGAACGTCCCGATTGTCTACGAGGAAGAAAGCTACGACACCTTACCGCTCGCAATCATCTTGACGAAACAATATATCATCACGGTTTGCTTGGAGGAAACGCCCGTTATGTCAAGTTTCAATCAGCGAACGGCACGGCTTTTCCACACATACAAGCGCACGCAATTTTTATTTGAAATCCTGTATCGCTCGGCGACGTTCTATCTGCGTTACCTTCGGCAAATAAATAAGCTCTCCGACGAAATCGAAGAGCAACTGCGCCGCTCGATGAAGAATGCAGACATCTTACGGCTAATGGAACTGCAAAAGGGTCTAACGTACTTCAATGCCTCGTTGCGTTCCAATGACGCGGTCTTTGATAAGCTAATGCGCCTAAGGAACAATCGCACCGTCGAAAATATTTTGGAGATATACGAAGAGGACGAAGACTTACTCGAAGACGTTATCATTGAAAATAAACAAGCGAGAGAAATGGTTGAAATGTACAGCCAAATTCTCTCGCAGATGGCAGATATATTTTCGTCGATAATCTCGAACAATCAGAACATGGTCATGAAATTCCTTGCGGCGATGACGATTATAATCGCGGTGCCGACGGTCATTGCCAGTTTCTTTGGAATGAATGTGCCCGTGCCGCTTGCCGAAAACCCGATTGGCTTTTTAATCGTCATTGTGATTGCTCTGCTTGCATCAATCATTGCGGCGATAGTCTTTTGGAAAAAGCACATGTTCTGGGGTTAAAGACGCTTTAAGCCTCGCCACCTTCGGCGGGGTTTTCTTTTTGCTCCTCAGCGACTTTAGCGGCTTCGGCGGCGGCTATCTCTTCGGGCGGGCGATAATCGACGTTCGGTTCCAAGTCAGCGAATCTATAAAGGAAGACATATTCTTTCGGCTTGTAGATGACGTTAAGTAGCCCGCGTATTTTGTATTTGAAGTTGCGTTCGGCGTCGGGGTCGTCCAAGTTATCGCGATAAGCCTGCAACAACTCAACCGCGACATCGAAGGGCGTAGCTTTACCCTTCTTCAGCTTCTTATAATCAAGCAGATTATCAAAGGACATAAACTCGGCAATATCGACAAACTTTTCCTCAAGCTCAAGATACTTTTCTAACTTCGCGGCGTCCGCGCCCTGCTCTTTTAACTGCGCATAACCGTCAAGCCATTCAAAGAAAGACTTGATGATTCCGTCAATGCGCTCCTTATTTCCTAAATAAAATTTGAAACGACGAGCAACGCCACGCGCACTAAAGACAACCGCCTCAAGTAACTGGTCAAAGGGCACGCGGTCATTGTTTCTAAGTTCGGCTTGAGGATTGGTGGCGTATTCAAGGAAGTTCACACGCTCACACTTAACCTTCATGCGTTCCGCCTTCAACTTAAGGTCGTAAAGGTTATCATTGACAAGCCCCATGCCATGTCCGAACGTGTGGAACAATAACGTTTGTTGTCTCTCGAACTCTTGATTCTCTTGAGGCGCAAAGATTTCTCGCGGCTGATACTTTACACCAAGGGGACTTGTTGCATCGCGCATTTGAGCTAAAGCTTCCTTGTTCTGTAAGCCGAAAGCGTTCAGGAGTTTGAAAGCTCTGGTCATGAGCTTAGCGACGGCTTGCCAATAGCGCACGGGCGAAGAGTCGGGATACTCGAACTTCATATTATAGAGAATGCCCCACGTGTCCATATTCCACGTCAAAGACGGCTTAGGCTTCTTATTCCCATTAGACTCAACAATGCTTCCGAAGTTTTGCGTGTAGCGGTTGATGAATTCGTTGCCCGCCATGATTCCTTCAAAGAGCGCAGTTTGAGTCTGCTTGCCCATGCTCGCGATTTTTTCATCGGAAACAACTTTCATAGTGGTTGCTTCCGTCTTAGGCGTCCCTTCTTGCGTTTGCTCTGGAGCTTGTTCAGTAGGTTGAGGCTGTTTATTTTTTTTCTTCTTTTTCTTGCCGCCGGGTTGAGGTTGTTCGGTCGAATCAACGGACGTTTTCGCTGGCGCGACTTCTTCTTTAACTTCGGGGATTGGTTCGGGCTCTGGTTCGGGTTCGGGCGGCGGAGGCGGTGCCATGAACTTTGCCTTCAACATGTT
Organism: uncultured Selenomonadales bacterium; assembly: GCA_946543495.1. Classification (GTDB taxonomy): domain Bacteria; phylum Bacillota; class Negativicutes; order Selenomonadales; family Selenomonadaceae; genus Quinella. The sequence goes on from CAMNLS010000003.1 coordinate 20,332, forward strand.
ATAAACTTCTTCGTTGACTGCGCTAAGCCGATTCGATACTTTGATTCCTTGTCTGGCAAGGAACTCCATTATCTCTTTGTCGTCGCACTCAAACTCCTTTGCCATTTGAAAAATTCTTTTCGTTACTGCCACAGTTAATCACACTCCCAATAAAAAAAATTTGTTATTTGCCGCGTCGAAGTTGCTCCAACTTAGCGAAAACATCTGCGCCGATTCTGTCGCCGACTTCATTACGCTTAACGGGCAATGTCACGTTGCCCAGATACTCTTTCCGCAAGTGTTGCTTAGCTCTCTTGACTGCCCGATAAAATTCGCGCGAAGGATGACGATATGCGCCCGCCCCCAAGATGACAATCTCAATCGTCGCGTCCGAGCTGACAACGTGCACTTCGCGCCGCTTACGAACTTCCTCGTAACTCAATCGCTCAATGACGCTATCAGCCGTCTCGTTAAAGCCGCTGTAAATCACGCGGAAAAAATCGCTGTAAACTTCAACGCTCTCATCGTCTTCGCTACGTGCGGCATCGAAGACCAGCGTTATCTCAAACTTTTCATATGCGCCGTACTCTTGCAAGCTACGAATCAAAAATTCACGCGCCGTCGCTAAATCTTCTGTGTTAATCTCTTGCCAAATGTGAATCAGATTGTAGCCGTCAATCAAGTAATGCGGTCGCTTCTTAGTCATTGTTAGTACCGTCTCTGGGAAAAAATTTCATACATGAGAACCGCGCCTGCCACCGATGCATTGAGCGAATTAATCTTGCCGACCATCGGAATTTTTATCAGCTCGTCGCAATTCTCGCGCGTCAAACGCCTCATGCCTTTACCTTCGCTGCCGATAATCAAAACTATTCCGCCCGTTAAGTCTGCTTGCTTGAAGTCAATCGCCGCGTCCATATCGGAGCCGACGACCTTCAAGCCGAATCCGCGCAGTTGCTTTAGTGTTTGGGCAACGTTCGTGACTTGCGCGACTTTGACGTACTGCGCCGCGCCCGCCGACGTTTTAAAGACAGTCGCATTGAGTTGGACACTTCGACGCTTTGGAATTATCACGCCGTGCACGCCGACTGCCTCCGCCGTCCGAAGGATTGCCCCGAAGTTTTGCGGGTCTTCGAGTTCGTCAAGCAGAATTATAAATGGCGGCTCTTGTTTGCTTTCGGCAAGCTCCAAAATTTCTTCGAGCGTCGAATAATCAATCGCCGCCGCATATGCCGCTACGCCTTGATGACGACCGCCGCAGAGCTTGTCGAGCTTGTCGCGGTTTGTAAATTCTACAATAACGCCCGCTGTTTTGGCAAGCGCAAATATTTTTTGAATCGAGCCGTCACGACTGCCCTCCGCGATTAATATTTTATTGACGCTGTGTCTGGACTTCAAAAGCTCGGCGACGGCATTGCGTCCAAAGATTAAATCTTCCAAGTCCTCACCCCTTTGGAGTTGCGATAAGCCAAGGTTGATTGCGTTCCTTCTTCGGCAACATAGAATGGTCAAACCACATTGAATAGAATCTGTCGAGGCTCCCGACTGCGTAGCCGTCTTGCTTATGGTCGCTCGTGTCATACGGGTCAGCGAAGATTAACACGTCATCATAAAGGTCGTCCGGAGTTCCAATCTCGTCGATACCGATTATAACGCGCCAATGCCCGCCGAATTCAACGTTCTCAACCAGAATCGGTTTACCCTGCTTGAGGTTCGTTACGACGAACTTTTGAAACTCAACCTCGTCCATAGGCTTGCTAGTGCTTTGAACCTCCCAGCCTATCTCCTTAAAGAATTTAACCATGTTGCTTAAGCTCGTGCCGACTTCAGGTTTAGTCTTCATGCGTTTAATCAATGCCGCCTCGTCGAAGTCGTGATTGCCGAAATAATTTAGCACAGTCAACGCGGCGGCAGGTCCGCAACTGTATTCGGTCGTCTGCTGATAAGTCGGATAATGCGGCAAGATGATTCGTTCACCCGTCGAAGTCATGTTGTAGAAGTCGGGGTGCGTGTAGTAAATTGAATCGGCGTGATTAATTTCTGCGGGAGCCGCCGCCGCGCCGCCGTCATCCTCTTCCGCCGCGCAGGCGTTGCCGATTAAAAGAGCCGTCGATAAAAGTGCTAAGTATAAAATCTTCTTCAAGTCAAAGCCTCCTTGAATGCCAGCTCGCATATCTCTTCAAGCCGCGCAAAATTTTTTCTAAGGAACAAATCACCGAGCAAAGCTTCAAAGCCGGTGCTCGCGTGATATTCGGCGATAGTTGCTTTGCGCGGCGCATGACTTTTGGCGTTGCGACCTCTGCGGAAGATTTCGCGTTCCTCGTCCGTCAATGAACTTTCTATCGCGTGATAAGTCTTCGCCTGCGCGGGAGCCGAGACAATCTGCGCGCTTAGGTCGTGGAGCCGCGTGATGTTGTGCGTGACTTGCAATAGACGCGTGCGAACGTATAAATGGAAGTAAGCGTCACCGATATGCGCTAAGACCAGCGGCGACAACGTTTTAATGTCCTCGATAGGAAAATCACAAGCGCGGGCAGTGACTTCAGAACTTGGGGACTCGGACGCGTTCACTGGATGCAACGTCACGTTGCCGCCGATGTGCGCTAAGACCAACGGCGAAAGCGTCTTGATTAAATCTTCTTCCATACTGCTCCTTGCGGCGTGTCCTCAACGACAATCCCTGCCGCTTTGAGTTCGTCGCGAATCTTATCGGCAAGCGTCCAGTTCTTCATGGCGCGTGCATCTTGCCTAAGCTCCAAAATAATTTTCATCAGCGAATCGACAAGTTCAGGCTCGTCGGAAGTTTTCTCGACCTTCTCGACGGGCACGGGCTGTTCAAAGATTCCAAGTATCTCCGCCATCTCCAAATAAATATCGCGGACGCGCAGGATAATATCGCCGTCAATCGTCACGGGCAAAATCTTTCCGCCGATGAATTCGCCGTAGTAGCCGTTGACCTCCTTAGCAAGCTCGAACATGTGAGTTATCGCCAACGCGCTGTTGAAGTCGTCGCTCATCGCCGCGTAAAAATTTGACAAGAGACGCTCGCCTTCCTCGACAAGCCCGCCCGCCTTGCTGACCGTTATCGCAAAATTTTTCTCGCCCGTGTCTTTGATGAACTCGCCCGCATGAATCAACCGCGCAAGCTCATCAAGCTGCCAATAAGCCTTTGCAAGCTTGCCGTAAAAATTTTGTGCCTCGTCGAGGCGTTCGCGGTTGAATTCCAACGGATTGCGATAATGCGTCTGCAACAGGAACAAGCGCACGACTTCGCCAGGATAACTCGCTAAGACCTCTTCGACAGTGAAGAAACCCTTCGTCGCCTTAACCATTGCTTTATCGGACTTGCTAGCCTTTTCGCTACCGATTGTGATAAAGCCGTTGTGCAACCAATACTGCGCAAAAGAATTCTCATCGCCGATAGCCGCTTGACTCTGTGCAATCTCGTTTTCGTGGTGCGGGAAGATTAAATCGGAGCCGCCGCCGTGAAAGTCAAATTTCTCTCCAAGATACTTCAAAGACATTGCCGAGCACTCGATATGCCAACCAGGACGACCCGCGCCCCACGGACTTTCCCAAGACGGTTCGCCAGGCTTAGCCGACTTCCACAACGCAAAGTCCATTGGGTTACGTTTCTTCTCATTGACTTCAACGCGAGCACCTGCCAACATGTCGGAGAGCTTGCGCCCGCTCAACTTGCCGTAAGCTTTATTTGCCTCGACGCTGTAGAACACGTCGCCATTATCCAAGACGTAAGCAAAGCCCTTATCGACGAGCGTTTGAATCATCTTGATGATATCGTCCATCGTCTCGGAGACCTTTGGATAAAAATCTGCGCGGCGAACGTTAAGTGCGTCCATGCTCTTGAAGTAGATAGCAATATTTTTCTCGGCGATGTCTTTCCACGTGACGCCCTGTTCATTAGCAGTCTTGATAATCTTGTCGTCAACGTCCGTGAAGTTTTGAATATAACGAACCTTGTAGCCGCTCTTAGCAAAGAACCGACGAATCATATCCCACGTCACAAACGGGCGTGCGTTGCCGATGTGCGGCGCGTTGTATGGCGTCACTCCGCAGCAATAGATACTGACTTCGCCTTTCTTCAGCGGCTTGAAAATTTCTTTCGACCGACTCAGCGTGTTAAATACTTTAATCATAAGCAATCACTCCTTTTTAACTAAATCCACTTTGCTTTCCGTCAATGTGACTTCCAAAGACGATGTGCGCATTGCTTCGGCAGATATTTCTTCGCGGGCGGCGGCAAGTTCTTTCTCAAGCTCGCTGATACGAGTTTCAAGCCGCTGAATCTGACGGAGCGCAACTTCAATCATCTCGCGTTCGGGGTCGGGCAAGATATTATGATTCAAGTCAACGTCAATTTCCTCCATGAGTTCAGCGCGAATGTTCGGATTATTCATGTCGTAGCCTCGTTCCCGACAAAGTTCCGCGACTGCCTCGCGATATTCTTCCTCGTTGTGAACGCGCTTGCCGTGCAGGACGACGACTCGACCAGGTATGCCAACAACCGTGGCATGAGGCGGAACTTCCTTAAGCACAACCGAGCCTGCGCCAATTTTAGCATGGTCGCCGACTTTGAACGAACCAAGAACCTTCGCGCCCGTCGCCACGACGACATTATTTCCAATCGTCGGGTGCCGTTTACCCTTTTCCTTGCCCGTGCCGCCGAGCGTCACGCCTTGATAAAGTGTAACGTTCTTTCCGAGTTCCGCCGTTTCGCCGATAACAATTCCGGTGCCGTGGTCAATGAAGAGACCGTCGCCAATCGTCGCGCCGGGGTGAATCTCAATGCCCGTCAAGAATCTGC
>CAMNLS010000004.1 GCA_946543495.1 uncultured Selenomonadales bacterium
TTTTGCTGTTTGGGTTGTTGTTGAGGCTGAGGTTGAGGCTTTTGCTGTTTGGGTTGTTGTTGAGGCTGAGGTTGAGGCTTTTGCTGTTTGGGTTGTTGTTGAGGCTGAGCCTGAGGCTTTTGCTGTTTGGGTTGTTGTTGAGGCTGAGGTTGAGGCTTTTGCTGTTTGGGTTGTTGTTGAGGCTGAGGTTGAGGCTTTTGCTGTTTGGGTTGTTGTTGAGGCTGAGCCTGTGATTTTTGCTGTTTGGGTTGTTGTTGAGGCTGAGGTTGAGGCTTTTGCTGTTTGGGTTGTTGTTGAGGCTGAGCCTGTGATTTTTGCTGTTTGGGTTGTTGTTGAGGCTGAGCCTGTGGTTTTTGCTGTTTGGGCTGTTGTTGAGGCTGAGCCTGTGATTTTTGCTGAGGTTCAGGTTCGGATTCGACGGGTTTACGTCTGCCGAACATAGCCTTAACCATTTGATAGGCGTCCTCTTCGACGCCCGTGAAACGATTCTTAACTTTAACTTTGCGCTTATTCAAGAAGTCGATGATAGCTTGAACATCTTGGTTGAATTCGTTTGCCATGTCATAGATTCTATACTTAATCGGTTTTGACATATATCCACCCCCGTAAATTTTACATATAAACTTTCTCCTTTATCATATCATAGAGTTCGTCTGGCAATTTAGTTTTAAATACTTTATCGAAGTTGCGCCGTTTCCTTAATGTAGTCAAACATTCGGGCGACTTGCAAACGTAAGCCCCGCGACCGTCCTGCTTGCCGGTGGTATCGACGGAAATATTATCAGCGGCTTTAACGACGCGCAAGAGTTCCGACTTATGCCGAACCTGCCTACACACGACGCACCGACGCATATTAATTGGTTTGCTCATTAATTTATTCCTCATTCTGCGCGGCGTTGACTAAATTATTCGGATTAGCAATGCGCTAGCGTTGCGCACCGGCGCGGATACTTGCTCCGACTTTATCGAATACTTCGCCGCGACCGCTGGATGCAACGTCACGTTGCTGGGTCAAACTTCAAGCTTGCTTTTTAGAGCGCACCTTGAATAATGATTGAGCCGTCGAGATGTCGACTTCCTGCATGTTCTCTTCAAGCGGAATAGTCTTAGCGCGTTTGAGATTTTTAATATCAATCTTCCAACCTGTGAGGCGTGCGGCAAGTCTAGCGTTCTGCCCTTCCTTACCGATAGCCAAACTAAGTTGATTATCGGGCACGACGACGCGGCAATTTTTATCTTGGTAATTCAAAGCGACGCTGATAATTTTGGCGGGGCTTAAGGCATTGGCAATAAAGACACCCTCATTGGGGCTCCATTCAATAACGTCAAGTTTTTCCTCGCCAATCTCGTCAAGGACGTTTTTTATTCTGGTGCCGCGTTGACCAAGACACGAGCCGACCGCCGCGACATTTGGATCTTTGGAGTATACGGCAATTTTAGAACGTGAACCCGCCTCGCGAGCTATAGCTTTAATTTCGATAAGTCCTTCTTGAATCTCCGGAATTTCAATTTCCACGAGTCGCCGCAAAAAGTTAGGGTGCGTTCTTGATAAGTAGACTTGATGACCTTTGCCGCCCTTTTTAACTTCGATGATGTAAGCTCTGACCATGTCGCCAATTTTATAATCGTCATTAGCGGCTTGCTCACTGGGCATTAACACTGCTTCTGTTTTGCCAACTTCGATAATCAGATTATTATCCTCAATGCGAAGAACCCTACCTTTAATAAGGTCACTTTCACGCTTCGTAAATTCATCATAGATAACGCCGCGTTCAGCCTCGCGCAATTTCTGAACGACAATTTGTTTAGCCGCCTGCGCGGCAATGCGTCCGAAATCTTTAGGCGTAACTTCAATCTTAGCCAAGCCGTCGTCGTTAATATCGTAGCCCTTTTCCTCAAGTTCATCTTCCGAAATTTCGGTTTTAGAATCGTTCACAACGTCGACCGGGATTTTCAATGCGTAAACGTGGAAGCTCCCGTCATCGCGATTAATTTCAATTTCAAAGCTATCATCATCTTGATTGAAATTTTTCTTGTAAGCGACTTTAAGAGCCTCTTCTACTGCTTCGAACAAGACTTCTTCCGAGATTTCTTTTTCGGCGCACAAATCCTTTAGTGCCCCAATCAAGGTAAGCGATTCAGTTTTATTCCTTTTGACAGCCAAGTAAATTCTTCCTCCCTAAAAATCAATATGCAACCTCACCAGAGCGACTTTATCACGCGGCAAGGGTGCAATATCCTTAATGTGCAAAAATTTATCATCACGACCAATTAACTCTCCGACGAAACTTTTTTTCCCGTCAAGCGGCGCGTATAACGTCACGTCCACGACCTTGCCCGCCTCGCGAACGAAATCCCTATCTTTTTTCAGAATGCGGTCAATGCCGGGCGAAGAGACTTCAAGAATATATGCCGTGCTGATTATGTCGAGTTTATCAAGTCGTGCGCTTAGTTGTTCGCTGATAGCCTGGCAGTCATCAAGGTCAATTCCGCCCTGCTTATCAACGAAAATTCTTAAATAGAAGTCGCGCCCCTCCTTAACGTATTCTACGTCAACGAGTTCATATTCTGAACCTGCTAAAACTTCTTCCATGAGGCTTTCTACCTGCGTTTCGATTTTGCTCAATGTATCACCCCTTAATAACGTGAAAGAGTGGACGCACGCCCACTCTTCGACTAAGCTTATGTCCATTTAAACCGCTCGCCGCTTGTGCGAAGTACCGAAATTTCTACAACCAATGCCCTCCATCGTTTTGATAACGTGTTGTATTCTACACAATGATTTTCAATTTGGCAAGTATTATTTACCGAATGCCGCCGCCACTTTGACGAGTTCGCCGCGAATTTTTATATGTTGCGGGCAGACTTTTTCGCACGCGCCGCACTTAATGCATTTGCCAGCGTATTTCTCGCCGTGCATCTCCACGAGCCAACGATATTGATTCGCCGCGAACGCTTTATCCTTATAGAGCGTCAAGACGTTAAACGCCGTGAACGAACCGCTTATGCCAATATTCTGCGGACAAACTTTAGCGCAGTAATTGCAAGTGGTGCAAGGGATGATGGGTATACTCTGCAAGGTTTTGCGTGCCTTTTCGACGGTTGCGCGTTCAGAATCATTGAGCCGCTTGAAGTCCTCCATATACGCGACGTTATCTTTCATTTGGTTAAGGGTGCTCATGCCGGATAGGACAGTTATCACGCCGTCGAGACTTGCCGCAAAACGAACAGCCCACGACGCTAACGACGCATCGGGATTAGCCGCATTGAAAACCGCTTTGACTTGGTCGGGAGGATTAGCTAACATGCCGCCTTTAATTGGTTCCATGATGACAACGGGCTTGCCGTGCTTGCGAGCCACTTCATAACAGCCGCGCGATTGAATGGCGGGATTTTCCCAGTCCGCCCAGTTGATTTGAAGTTGAACGAATTCTGCTTCGGGGTGCTTAGTCAAAATTTCGTCAAGCTCTTGCGGCGTCGAATGAAAGGAAAATCCCACGTGTTTAATCAAGCCTTCGCGCTTCTTCTCAAAGACGAAATCCCATATCTTGAATCGTTCAAAAAATTCCGTACGCGTCTCGCCGAGATTGTGCAGTAAATAAAAATCAAAGTAGCCCGCGCCCGTCTGCTTAAGCGAAGTTTCAAATTGCGCGATTGCATCTTCACGCGTCTTGCAATTAATCCACGCGGCATTCTTCGTTGCTAATTGGAACTTCTCACGCGGATAACGTTCAACCAACGCTTGACGGATTGCGTCCTCGCTGCCGGGATAAGCCCACGCCGTATCAAAGTACGTGAAGCCCTTCGACAGGAATAAATCGACCATCTGTTTGACTTGCTCAAGGTCAATGGTCTCGTCGCTGAGTTTCGGAAGCCTCATCAGCCCAAAGCCCAGCTTTTTAATTTGCTCTCCTAAATACGCCATGTTAAAACCTCCCTTTTAATAATTGGTAATGTGTAATTGGGAATGGGGAATGATAATTACCAATTCCTAATTTTTAATTGCTTTCCAGGTCGGGACGAAGATTCCTTGCCTCCCCCAGATACACGTGATGAATTTGATTCTGCGCCTTGTTGGTTTCCGCTAGGATTAGCACTCGAATACACATTGGCAGTGCGTTATCAATCGCGGGCTCTCTGGCATCGAACAGCGGCACCAACCTTAACGCGGGCTGTTGTCTTATCGCCGAGCTTGGAAAAGCGGCAGTTAAGTCTTCCGTCGTGGAAAAGATTATCGCTCCGATATTGTCTGCTCTCAATTCGTTTGTAGATAAAATTTTCGTGACGAGCTGCCGCGCCGCCGTCCAGATTTTTTCCTTTGAATTCTCATCAACCGTCACTGCACCGCGAATTCCTCGCATTGCCATTGCCCTCCTTTAAATCTTGTACTTCTCTTTAATCTGCAATTTGACCGTCTCATTGGCGAGGAAGTCATCATAGTTTGAAATTCTATCGACGGTGCCTTGCGGCGTGATGTCCATGATTCGATTGGCAATAGCCCTAATGAATTCCCTGTCCTCATCGACGAAAATAATTGTGCCTGGAAAGTCAACTAAACTTTGCTCCAAAGCCTCAATGTTCGGCAGGTCAAGACACGCCGTCGGATTGTCAAGCAGTAGGAAATTCGTTGTGCCGAACGCTAACTTATCGAATTCAATCTTCGCCGCCGCCCCCGTGTAGACGCGCGGCATGTAGAAGACCTTCACACCCTGAGAGAAATTTATTTTCCCGCGCAGACAACCGCCGGTCTCGTCCTGATTCTGATAAGCCATAGCCAACGTCTTTAACAGTTTCGACTTGCCCAGCTCATTACGTCCGACAAACGCGACCTTTTGCCCTTGCCTAATGGTAAAGCTCACGTCTTTAAAGATTGGTTCGCCGTCGCGGTTCTTAAGCAAGCTGTTCGCCTCAAGGACAATCGGAACTGCGCCCGAAGGTGTAAGCGGCAGAAGTGGTGCGCAATCAATTTTTATCGGCTCGACTTGCCCGCCGCCCAGCTCAACGATTCGCCCGCACGTTTCCTTTAGAAAATATCTGTCGCTACTCACGATGACGGTTGTCAGGTCTCTACGTTCAAACAAAAAATTTATCAGCCACTCGACGCCTTCCGCCTCAAGATTTTTAGTCGGCTCATCAAGCAACAAGATGAATTCATCGTTATTGAGTTCGCTAAGTGCTCGCTTGAGTTTTTCAATCGCGGACATTTCCGCTTTATGCAAGTCCGAGAAGTCAGCATAAACACTTCCGTTGACGGAATGAACTTCGCCGGAAATTTGAACGTCGCCCGCCGTCGGCTCGACGCGCCCCGCCATGATGTCAAGCAACGTCGATTTGCCAGAGCCTTCGCCGCCGATTATACCGACCTTTTCGCCGCGTCCCACTTCCAAATTCAACCCCGAAAAAATTTCCTGCTTGCCGAGCTTGAGTTCCAAATTACTTATCCTTATCAAGATTCCCACTCCTTTTGATTGAAGAATATAACAACGCCCGCCCGCTGTCAACGCTTTACATTCCAAATCGAATTCGCTATCATACAAAAAAATTTGATTGGAGGAAAAGATTATGGCAACGATAATTGCGCCGTCGATACTCTCAGCGGACTTTGCACACTTGGCGGACGAGGTTAAAAAGGTCGTGGACGCGGGCGCGGAATATGTTCACGTCGACGTTATGGACGGCTCTTTTGTACCGGAGATAACAATTGGCGCGGGCGTCGTCGCGAGCTTGCGTAAAGTCACTGACGCTGTACTCGACGTTCATTTAATGGTCGAACACCCAGAGACGCAACTTGAAAGCTTTGCAGAGGCGGGAGCGGACATTATAACTTTCCACGTTGAAGCAACTCATCACCCACACAGAGTGATTCAGAAAATCCACGAGCTTGGTTGCAAGGCGGGCGTCGCGCTTAATCCGGGCACGTCGCTTTCAGCCGTCGAAGAGCTTGTAGAAGATGCCGACATGATTTTAATTATGACGGTCAATCCGGGCTACGGCGGGCAGAAGTTTATTGAGTCAATGCTCGGCAAGATTCACATGCTCTATCACATGATTGACGAGATGGAAACCGATTGCGACATTGAAGTTGACGGCGGCATTAACGCGGAAACTTCCGTTGACGTGCGCGAGGCTGGAGCTAATGTTTTAGTTGCAGGCTCGGCGATTTATGGCGCGGCTGATGTTGCGCAGGCGATTAAAGATATTCGCGGCAAGGAAATTGTTCATCATCACCACCACGACGAAGACTATGACGACTAATGAAAAACTTTGGTGAGAATTTTTTATCGAAGAGATTTTTGACATTCTACCTGGCAAACGCTTGACCAAAGCCGAGATGATTGCGGGCGATATCCCGTTTATCGGCGCGAGCGATTCAAATAACGGCGTGACTGCATTCATTGGTAACGATAACGATTCGGCGGATGAAAATTTTCTCAGCGTCAGCTACAATGGCAGTGTCTGTCAATGTTTTTATCAGCCGTATTGCTGTCTTTGTTCCGACGATGTGAAACGTTTCCACTTAAGGAATCACGCGGGCAACAAGTACATTTACCTGTTCTTAGCAACAGCAATTAAACAGCAGAAAGATAAGTACAACTACGGCTACAAGTTCAACGAGACCCGAATGCGGCGGCAGAAGATTCTTTTGCCCGTGAATGACGCGGGCGAGCCAGATTATCAGTTCATGGAAGCTTACATGCTAAAGCTTGAGGCTGAGCAACTCAATCGGTATCGTGAATTTGTCGAAATTGCCCCCCCCTCGGGACAATTCAACCATTAAGCGAAAAACTTTGGAGATCGTTTAATCTGTCGGAGATATTTTCCATTCGCGCCACGTCGAGCGGCATTGATAAGAACAAACTCAACTTGACGGCGGGCGAATTCCCTTACGTCACGAGAACCGACCGCAATAACGGAATTCAATGTTATGTCTGCGAACAGCCCAACTATAAACTCGACGCTGGCTGTATAACCGTCGGGCTTGACACACAAACAGCTTTCTATCAGCCGACAGCTTTTTACACGGGGCAAAATATTCAAATTCTGCTGAACGACCACCTTAACAAATACGTTGCTAGGTTCCTGTTGCCTTGTTTGAAAAAAACTTTGTCGATATTCAGTTGGGGCGGCAACGGCGCGACACTTACCAGATTGCGGCGTAGTAAAATTCAACTACCTGTGACTGACGACGGCGAGCCGGACTTTGATTACATGGAGGCTTACATAAAAAGTATTGAGGCAGAGCAATATCGCAGGTACTTGGAATATATCGGGAGGTGATTGAATGATTTTTGATTCACACATGCACACGAAGTTTTCTACTGATTCGGAGATGTTAGCGGAGGACGCGATAGCCAAAGCAGCGAGCTTGAATATTGGCGTCGTTTTCACGGAGCATTTTGATTACGGCGTTACGAATGAAGACGGAGAATTTACCTTCGACCCTGCCGCCTATATGCGCGAGTATAAAAATCTGCGCGGCGATAATGTTCGACTTGGTTTGGAAGTGGGCTTAAGGAAAGTTGCGCGTGCGGTCAATGCGGCGTTCATCGAACAGGCGGACTTTGATTTGATTATCGGCTCGATTCATCTCGTTGACGACTTGGACATTTATTATCCCGAATTCTACGCGGACAAGGACAAGACGACGGCTTACAAGAAATACTTTGAGCAAATGGCAGCGGAGGCGGCAGTGGCGGATTATGACGTGTTAGGACATATCGATTACATTTGCCGCGCCGCGCCCTACGACAATCTCGAAATTGATTACGCGACGTTCGCGGCGGAGATTGACACAGTCTTAAAGATTATCATTGAACGCGGAAAAGTTTTGGAGCTGAATACGCGCCGATTCGATAAGACACGCGCCGCCCTTGAGCTTGTGCCCGTTTATAAAAAATATCGCGAACTCGGCGGGCGATTCGTTACGATTGGTTCGGACGCTCACAGAGTCGCGGCGGTCGGGAATTATTTTGAACGGGCTTTGACGTTCGCTGAGGAACTCAACTTGACGCCCGTAACTTTTTGCGAACGACGGCTCGAAAAACTTTAATGGCGACAAAAAAATTCGCTCAAGAGTTAATCTTGGGCGTTTTCGTTTTGAAGTGTGTTCATCAAGCTTTTGACGCAGAAAAAGTTTTCGTGTAAAATCCTGCTGTAATCTAACTAAGGAAAGGGACTATCTATGGAAAAATTTTTTGAGCTCAAAGAACGCGGCACCGACGTTAAGACAGAATTTATGGCGGGAATTACATCGTTTGTGGCTATTAGCTACATCCTCGCGGTTAATCCTCTCATACTTGGTGCGTCGGGCATGGACACGGGCGCGATTTTCACGGCTACGGTATTGGCTAGCGCGTTCGCTACGTTTTTAATGGCATTCTTGGCGAATATGCCGTTGGTGCTCTCCGCCGGTATGGGGCTTAATAGCTACTTTGCCTATACAGTAGTTATGCAAATGGGCTACACTTGGAGAGAGGCACTGGCGGCTATCTTCGTTGAGGGCGTGATTTTTATTGTCCTGTCGCTCGTCAATATTCGCGAGGCAATCTTCAATGCAATCCCGCCGTCATTAAAAATCGCGGTGTCGGTCGGTATCGGATTATTTATCAGCTTCATTGGCTTGCAGAACGCGCACATCGTCGTTGCAGGTCCTACGCTCGTCACACTGTATTCTTTTAAACATTCGGTCGAAGGCGGCATGTTCGCTTCGGAAGGCATAACGGTTTTGCTTGCGCTAATCGGCTTGCTGATAACGGCGTTCCTGTTAATAAAGAACGTCAAAGGCTCGGTGCTGTTCGGAATAGTCATAACGTGGGGACTCGGCATGATTTGCCAGGCGATTGGGCTTTACGTTCCTAATCCCGAAAAAGGATTCTTTAGCCTCTTCCCGTCGGGGATAATCTCAATGCCCGCGTCATTAGAGCCTACGTTAATGCAACTTGACTTCAGCTCGGTGCTGTCCTTTGAATTCTTCTCAATCTTAATGGCGTTCCTGTTCGTTGACCTGTTCGACACGATTGGAACGGTTATAGGTTGTGCGTCGAAGGCAAATCTCCTCGACAAGGACGGCAGGCTCCCGAAAGTCAAGCAAGTACTCTTAACGGACGCAATCGGCACGACGGCTGGTTCACTGTTGGGCACGTCCACGATAACAACCTTTGTTGAATCTTCCGCGGGCATAGCTGAAGGCGGCAAGACTGGCTTAACGGCACTGACGGCGGGTTGCTTATTCTTGCTGGCGTTATTCTTCTCGCCGATATTCTTAGCAATCCCCGCGTTCGCGACGGCTCCCGCGCTTATAATAGTCGGCTTCCTCATGATGCAATCCGTCGCTAAAATCTCATGGACTGAAGACATCTTAACGGCGGTTCCAGCTTACATTACAATTTTTTCTATGGCGTTCATGTATTCAATCTCGGAAGGCATTTGCTTTGGCGTCATCAGTTATACAATCCTGCACGTGTTCGCGGGCAAGGGCAAGGACGTTACGCCGCTCATGTACATCTTAACTGTTTTGTTCGTGCTGAAGTATGCTTTACTATGATTCGGAGTGATTGCAATGACGAAGACGGAGCTAAAGAATCTAATCGATGCGGCGGCGGGCAGAATCAAAGCCGACCTCGTAATAAAGAACTGCAAGATTGTGAATGTCTTAAGCGGCGAGATTACTTCGGGCGAAGTGGCTATCTTCGACGGGAAAATTATCGGCATGGGAAGCGTTGCTTACGACGGCGAACAAATCATTGACGCGGGCGGGAAATACCTTGCGCCTGGATTCATTGACGCGCACATTCATATTGAATCGTCTTACATCAGCCCCGAACAGCTCGGCAGAATCATCGTTCCTTGCGGCACGACTTCAATCATTGCTGACCCGCACGAGATAGCAAACGTCTGCGGGCTTAAGGGCTTGCGCTACATGTTCGACGCCGCGAAGCATACAAAGCTTAACATTGTTTATGCTATGCCGTCATGCGTCCCTGCCACGTCCTTTGAAGACGCCGGCGCAATCATCGAAGCCGACGACATGAAGGAACTTTTAGGCGATGAAAATTTCTTTGGGCTTGGCGAATTCATGAACGCGCCCGGCATTATAAACTGTGACGATAAAGCATTGGATAAAATTATTGTCGCTAAGCAATTCGGCAAGCTGATTGATGGACACGTGCCGAACGTCACGGGCAAGGAGCTTAACGCCTACATGAGCGCGGGGATTGTCGGCGACCACGAATGCCGCACGCTTAACGAAATGCACGAACGCATTGCAAAGGGCATGTACGTTTTGATTCGCGATGGCTCGGCGTGTCATGACTTGAAGACGCTGATTAAAGGCGTGACGCCCGCGAACAGCCGCCGCGTTTTATTATGCTCAGACGATAGACAGCCTAAGACGATTCTAGAGCTTGGTCACCTTGATAACAGCTTGCGGCTTTGCGTTGCTGAAGGTATCGACCCGATAACGGCAATTCAAATGGCGACGCTCAATGTTGCTGAGGCGTTTAGACTTCATGACAGAGGCGCAATTAAAATTGGAGCACGCGCCGATTTGGTTTTGCTTGACGACTTGAAGACCTTCCGCGCAGATAAAGTTTGGATAGGCGGCGCGCTCGTTGCGGCTGAAGGACGTTACCTCCCAGAAATTATTCCCGCTGATATTTCAAGCGTGCGCGGCTCCGTCAACGTTAAGGACTTCAGCGTCAACCGTCTGCGCATGAATTTGACAAGCGACAAGGTCAACGTGATTGGCATTGAGCCAGGCGGCGTCGTGACTAAAAAATTAATCGCCGAAGTCAAGCGCGACGAGGCGGGCGACTTTATCTTTGACGCGGGGCAAGACGTTTGCAAAGTCGCGGTGATTGAACGTCATCACGAAACGGGCAAGGTTGGCTTAGGACTTTTGAGCGGTTACGGCATTAAACGCGGAGCAGTCGCAGTCTCGGTGGCGCATGATTCGCATAACATCATCGCGGCAGGCGCGAGCAACGAGGAAATTTTCTGCGCGGTCAATGCGCTGATTAAAATGGAAGGCGGCATGGTCTTAGTCAACGGCGGCAAGGTCATTGCGTCGATAGCGTTGCCGATTGCCGGACTTATGAGCGACATGACAGGCGAGGAGCTTAAAGAACAACTCGACACGCTCCACGCCAAAGCCCACGCCGAACTTGGAATCAATGCAAGCGTCGAACCCGTCATGACTTTAACCTTTATGTCGTTGCCTGTTATCCCCGAATTGAAATTGACGGCGCGCGGTCTCTTCGACTACAATCAATTCAAGTTCATTCCGCTTGAGGCTTAAGCAATAACTCAACGTTCAAATAAATTATCCCCCAACGCTCCTACGTCGGGGGATTTTTTGTGCTCTTGTACGTTATCTATTTTTTGCCTTTGATGTCGGAGGCGCAATGCGGACACTTAATCGCGTCATCGGCAACGACTTCACGGCAGAACGGACACTTGCGCGGGTCGGGTGCAGGCGGCGGAGGTGCCGGCATAAAACGATTGACTTGCTTAATCAAAATGAAAATCGCCGTGGCGACAATCAGAAAGTCTAAACACGTATTGAGGAACGCGCCATAAGCAATGACAGGAGCACCAGCCTCCTTAGCAGCGGCAAACGTTTCATACTCAACGCCCGACAAGTTTATGTAAAGATTAGAAAAGTCTACTTTGCCGAGTATAAGTCCGAGCGGCGGCATGAGAATATCACTCGTGAACGACGAAACAATTTTGCCGAACGCCGCACCTATGACAACACCTGTTGCAAGGTCTACGACATTGCCGCGTAATATAAATTTTTTCCATTCATCTAACAAAAGAATTCACTCCTTAACGCCATAATATTTCAACAAGGCTTGCGTGCCGAGATTGCCTTCGCCCGACTCCTCAAGCTTGCGCACTTCATGAAGAACCATCGCCAGAACAGGCAACGACGCACCATAAGCCGTAGCAGTCTCCGTGCCAATGGCTAAATCTTTGCCGAAGTGTTTGAGCATGAAACCCGGATTAAAATCACCGTCAAGACCTTTGCGAGCGACGCCAGTCATTTGGAAGGAACCAGCCGCGCCCGTGGCTATTGCCTCATAAACTTTATCAACGTCAAGCCCCGACGCTTTAGCATAGGCGAACGCCTCACACACGCCCGCTAACGTTCCAGCGATTGCAATTTGGTTACAAGCCTTAGTCTTTTGACCCGCGCCCGCCGCGCCCTCGTAGACGATATTTTTACCCATCGCCGCGAAGACAGGTTGCAGAGCGTTGAAGGCGTCCTCTTCGCCGCCGACAAGGATTGTTAGCGTGGCATTGCGTGCGCCGACATCGCCGCCGGTTACAGGCGCGTCGACCGCGTGCAGTCTTTTATCCTGAGCCGCCACAAAAATTTTCTCGGCAAGAATCGGAGATGAAGTCGTCATGTCGACAAGATAAGCTCCAGCCTTCGCCGACTCGATGATTCCGCCCGCGCCAAGATAAATTTGCTCAACGTCCTTTGGATAGCCAACGATACTTATCACAACGTCTTGACCTTTAGCACACTCGCCGACGGTCTCGCACCACTTCGCGCCGCGTTCGATAAGAGCTTGCGCCTTTGACTTTGTGCGGTTGTAGACGCTGACTTCAAAGCCCGCGTCCATCAAGTGACCAGCCATAGCCGCGCCCATGATGCCCGTTCCGATGAAGCCAATCTTCTTTAAGGTTGTCATTTGTTAAATCACCTTCTTTCACGCGGCGAAGTATATCACGCTTTTTTCAGCTTTTCAATAGGAATTATTGACAGGAAATGAATCAGCAAGTAAAATTGGCGACAAACGGAGGCGGTCAAGCTTGAAATATAAACGTGTAGTTCTGAAGTTAAGCGGCGAAGCTCTTGCCGGCGAAAAAAGTTTCGGTATCAATCCTCCCGTCGTCGAGAGTATAGCTCGGCAGATAAAAAAAATTCACGACGCGGGCTTAGAAGTTGCAATCGTCGTGGGCGGCGGAAATCTTTGGCGGGGCTTGAGCGGTGCGGCTAAGGGCATGGATAGAACATCGGCTGATTATATGGGAATGCTCGCAACCGTCATGAACGCTTTGGCATTGCAAGACGCCCTTGAGCAGATGAAAGTTTTTACCCGCGTGCAGACGGCTATTGAAATGCGCGAAGTCGCTGAGCCTTACATAAGACGCCGCGCAGTTCGTCACCTTGAGAAAGGGCGCGTCGTCATCTTCGGCGCGGGCACGGGCAATCCTTACTTCTCCACGGACACGACAGCGGCACTTAGAGCGGCGGAGGTTGAAGCCGACGTTATCTTAATGGCTAAGCGCGGAGCCGACGGCGTCTATGACTGCGACCCTAATCGTTTCCCCGACGCTAAGAAGTTCACGAAGATAAGCTACATTGATATTTTGAATCTCGGCTTGCACGTCATGGACTCAACCGCAACAAGTCTTTGCATGGATAATCACATTCCGCTTGTCGTCTTCAATATCGATGACCACGAAAACATTTACCGCGCCGCAATCGGCGAGACTATCGGCACGACAGTAGGCTAAGGAGGAATTCAAATGACTAAGGACGTTATTAAATCGGCGGAAGACAAGCTCGGCAAAACTCTCGACGGCTTGAAGAAGGAATACGGCACCCTTCGCGCAGGACGCGCCGCCCCCAGCTTGCTCGATAAAGTTATGGTTGATTATTACGGCTCGGCAACGCCCGTCAATCAAATTGCCAACGTCACTGTTCCCGAACCGCGCATGATTATGATTAAGCCCTACGATCGTAGCTCGCTTAAGGACATCGAGAAAGCCATTCAGAAGAGCGACTTAGGATTGACGCCCAACAGCGACGGCACGACGATTAGACTTGCCATTCCTCAACCGACGCAGGAACGCCGCAAGGAGCTTGTTAAAGTCGTCAGCAAGAAGGCGGAAGAAGCTAAGGTTGCCATGCGCAATATTCGCCGCGACGCCAACGAAGCTATCAAGAAACTTGAGAAGGGCAAGCAGATAACTGAAGACGACCGCAAAGACGCGCAAGAGGAAATGCAAAAGCTCCTTGACAAGTATATTAAGCTCGTCGACGGCGCGAAGGCTACTAAAGAAAAAGAAGTTATGGAAGTTTAAATTATGTGGGAAAGCAACGGCGGCTTGCTTGCGCGAGTCGATAAAGATAAGATGCCGCGACACGTGGCGATAATAATGGACGGTAACGGACGTTGGGCAAACTGTCGCGGGCTTCTTCGGAGCGCGGGGCATACCGCCGGCGTCAAGACGCTCAAGAACATTTTAAAGACGGCAGTCAACCTCAAGCTTGAGGCTTTGACTGTCTACGCCTTTTCGACAGAAAATTGGAAACGACCTCATGCCGAGGTTAATTTTTTAATGAATTTGTTTTCGGAGTATCTTGAACGCGAGAAACTCGAAATGCACCAAAACAACGTCCGCATAAAATTTTTAGGACGCACCGAAGATTTCGCGCCTGCTCTGCAAAAGTTAATGCGCGATTCCGTTGAGCTGATGAAAAATAATACCGGCGTCAAGTTCAACGTGGCGGCGGACTACGGCGGGCAAGATGAAATTATTCGTGCGGCTCAAAAGTTAGCGCGGCGCGTCAAAGCTGGTGAGTTATCGCCCGAAGATATTTCCGCGCAACTCTTTGAATATGAATTGGATACGGCAGGACAACCGCCCGTTGATTTGATGATTAGGACGAGCGGTGATTTGCGTGTCAGTAATTTTTTATTGTGGCAAGCGGCTTATGCGGAGTTTTGGTTCACTGATACGCCGTGGCCAGAGTTCACGCCCGAAGAGTTCATCGACGCCTTGATTGACTTTGGCAAACGCTCTCGACGCTTCGGCGCATTGAACAACTAAATTAAATGAGGAAGTGACGCCTTGCTTTTAAGAATTATCACGGGGATTATAGGCATTGCAATCGCGGCGTTCGTGATTCAATATGGCGGCGCACCGTTCGCGGGTTTCGCGATATTTTTATCGCTTTTGGCTTGGCATGAATATTCCAGCGCGTTCAGGAGGGCGGGCGTCATCACGACTTACATTTTTGGCGCGTTGGCTCTGGTACTGCTCCTGTGTTGTGCGTGGCTCGGCAACGTCGAAGAACTTCTTGCCGTCCTGACTGTAAGCATGATGCTAATCTTTCTGCTGACGGTCATCTTGCGCGGGAGCACCAGACCGACTGACGCTTGCGTATCCGTGGCGGGGATAATGTATATCGGGTTGCCGTTCGCGCATTTAATCTTCTTGCGTTTCCTAGCTGACGAACCACAGCCCGGCGAACCAGTAACGACAGTCAAGGAGCTTGCCACGAACAACGCTACGATTCTCGACAAGCTCGACTTAGGAAAGTTTCTTGACTTCCTGCCATCGATTGACCTTAGCTTAAATCTGAACGTCGACGCGGGCTGCGCATTAGTCTGGGTGCTGTTCGCGTGCACGTGGGCGAGTGATACCTTTGCTTACTTCGTCGGCTCGGCGATTGGTTCTCATAAGCTTGCCTCGTCGATTAGCCCGAATAAAACTGTTGAAGGTTTCTTCGGCTCAATCGTCGGCACGATATTAACGGCGGTCATCGTCGGAACGATTATTTTCGGGTTGCCGCTGATTAAAATGGCGGTGGCGGGTTTTGTTCTTGCGATTGCGGCGACGCTCGGCGATTTGGTTGAGTCGGTGCTTAAACGTTTCGCGGACATAAAGGATTCGGGATTCTTTTTGCCGGGGCACGGCGGCGCACTCGACCGCTTTGACAGCATACTTTTCACTGCGCCTGCCTTTTATTACTTTGTGATTATATCGGGGATAGCGTGATGAAAAAGATTGCAATACTTGGTTCAACTGGCTCAATCGGCACGCAAGCCCTTGATGTCGTCCGTCACTTGCCCGAAGAATTTTCCGTAGAAGTCTTAGCGACTAATTCAAACGTTGAACTCTTTACGCGGCAGGTTGAGGAGTTCCGACCTAAGCTTGCAGTCTTGGCTGACGAGGCGGCTTATAAAAAGTTCTCTGCACGGAAGTTTCAAGGCGTCGAGGTGGCGGGCGGTCGTCAAGCTTTCATAGACGCGGCTGGCTTTGACGGCGTGGAGATTGTCTTGACTGCTATGAGCGGCTTTGCGGGCTTGGAGCCGACGATTAAAGCCATTAACAGCGGCAAGGACATTGCGCTTGCCAATAAAGAAACGCTCGTGGTTGCGGGCGAACTCATCACTAAACTTGCCAAAGCTCGCGGCGTGAAAATTTTGCCCGTCGACAGCGAACACGGAGCTTTCTTCCAATGTCTGCAGGGCGAAGACTCGCGCACGATTAATAAACTTTTGCTCACGGCTAGCGGCGGTCCCTTCAGAGGCAAAAGCCGCGAAGACCTCTTGAACGTCACAGTCAATGAAGTCCTCGCTCACCCGACGTGGAACATGGGCAAAAAAATTACCGTTGACAGTGCATCGCTGGTCAACAAGGGGCTTGAAGTCATTGAGGCGAAATTTCTTTACGGCGTCGACTACAATCAAATTCAAGTCGTCGTGCACCCGCAGAGCATTGTTCATTCGATGATTGAGTTCAATGACGGTTCGATTATTGCACAGCTTGCCGCGCCTGATATGCGCCTACCGATTCAATACGCGCTGACTTATCCGCGTAGGTTGCCTTCGCCCGTTAAGCGGCTCAACTTCTGGGAGATAAACTCGTTGACGTTCGAGAAACCCGACGTTGAAACTTTTCTGGGCTTGAAGTTTGCATACGAGGCGGGCAAGGAGGGCGGAACGTTGCCTTGCGCTTTCAACGCGGCGAATGAGGTGGCGGTCAATGCGTTTCTTCGCGGGCGGATAAAGTTCTTGGACATTTACGGCGTAATTTATCAGGCAATGACAAGTTGTCCGTTCAAGCAAAATCCAACGCTTGAAGATTTATTGGCGGTGGACGCGGAAACGCGCAGATTTGCTACGGAATTCATAGAGGAGGAATTTTGATTTGATTTTAACGATAGCGGCGGCGGTCTTCGTCTTCGGATTGTTGGTTTTAGTTCACGAGTTCGGACACTTCATAACGGCTAAGATGACGGGGATGCGCGTCGACGAATTCGCAATCGGCTTTGGTCCCAAAATCATCAGCAGGAAATACGGCGAGACGGTCTATTCATTGCGGGCAGTACCTCTCGGCGGCTTTAACGATATTGCCGGCATGGATCCCGATAACAATACGGCGGGCGAACGTGGCTTTTGCTCCAAGCCTGTCTTGTCGCGCATGGTCGTAATCTTGGCGGGCGCGACGATGAATTTTATTCTGCCGATAGTTTTGTTCTTCACGATTTATGCGACGCTCGGATTGTCCGTGCCTTCGACTGAACCTGTAATCGGTGCCGTAATTCCGGGCATGTCGGCTGAGAAGGCGGGACTTAAAGCGGACGACAGAATTTTAAGCGTCGACGGGCAAACGGTCACAACGTGGAAGGACTTCACCGATAAGCTTAAAGGCGTCGAGGCGGGACAAAATATTTTGCTACGATATAAACGCGTCGAAGAAGTCAATGAAGTCACGGTGTCGCCGACGTTCAACAAACAGGAAAATCGAGTATTGGTCGGCGTGCAAAGTTCAAGCGTCTACGAATCAAAGACCTTGTCCGAAGCCTTCGCGCTGTCGATTGAGCACACCAAAGATATAACGCTTTACATGCTAGATTCAATCGCGCAACTGTTCAAGGAGCCGGAGCAAACAGAAAACCTTGCCGGACCAATCGGAATAATACAAATGTCCGGACAAGTCGCCGAACGCGGATTTATTCCCTTGCTGAACTTCGCGGCGTTGCTGAGTATAAACCTCGGCATAATCAACTTGTTGCCCGTGCCCGTGCTTGACGGTGGTCACTTCGTGAATTTGTTTATCGAGGCGGTAAGAGGCAAGCCGCTGGGAACAAAGGCAGTTGTCTACACGCAACGCGTCGGCATCGCGCTTTTGTTAATGCTCATGTTCTTCGCCACGAAGAATGACCTTGTCCGCGTCTTCTTGAAGTGAGGTTGTTTCATGCGAAAAATTTTTACGATTGGTTTCACGAAGACGACGGCAGAAGAATTCTTCACTTGCCTTGAGCGCAGTCAAGTCAAACGAGTTGTGGACGTTCGCTTTAATAACACGTCGCAACTTTTAGCCTTCAGCAAGTATCCGGACATTGAATATTTCTTGCGCAACCTTTCCAATATCGATTAGAACGGGCGGAGCTTGAAGAGGCGGTTCCGCTTGAGGACTTGAAATATCCCGACGGCTCACGAGTGGAGCTGTTGGACGTTGTAGAAAAAAAATTTTCCGACCAGTCGGCAAACAATCCGATTCAGCCGGAAAATTTTTTTTACAATCAGAAATATTATTGGCAAAAGGTCGGGCGAATGACGTTGCCAGAGCTTATCGACAAGAGAGGCTACGACTTGCGCGACAAAATTTTTTACAACGACGAACGCTCAATCTTTGGCGCGGACGTAGAGAAAATTTCAGCTCGCGAATCACTTTTACTTTTGCCGGTGGAGAATTTGTTTATTGCCGTCGAGGAGGTCGAAGACCATAAAAAATTCTTCGCGGACTTCGAGTATCGCGGCAAGAAATATTTTCGGTTCAGCGTCGGCGACATTGCCGTCAGAAAAAAATTTGAGACGAACGGCGCGGGGAAATATTTCCTCAAGTCAAATGCGTCCGTCGTCTTCAGCCTTACGAATCCATTTCACGCGAACTATCAATGTTATAAGATGCTCGCGCAGATTTTTTAATCGGCAAGCGTGGCGTTGAACTTCTCAATCATTTTTATCGGGCGATAAGATTCCTTAGCCTGCCGCAAGCCGTCAATGCCCATATCCTCTTCGCGATTGATATAAAGCATGTCTTCCCATTCGTGCTCAACGAAGGCTTGATTAATCGCTACGTAAACGCCGCGAATGTTTGGGTTGGCCTTCTCGACGTGAATAACCGCCGTATCAGAATTGAGCCGCTCACCAAACGTAAACGCCACAACTTTATTATCAATCAGAATCGCGCCGCCCTTGAGTTTGAAGGCGTCGAAGTGGTCGAATATCTCATGAATCGCCGCTTGCTCGTAGCCGATGAACGGATCGTCGGGATTTGCGCGCTTGTGAATCTCCGACCAAATGTTAAGTTCCTCGCGGCACTGCGGGATAATTTCTTCGGTTATCGGCATATATTTCGCGTCGGGATATTCTTTGCGGAAGGCGTTGAGATGATTTTTCTTCCCGTGAAACTTCCGCCCCGATAAATTTATCAAATCCTGCGCAAGGTACACATAATCGAAGTCGTCACGCTCGGCTGTGATGTTAAATTTCGCGTGAGGATACTTTTCAAGCTCGTCAGCAAAAATTTTTTCAACGTCGACGAATCTAAATTGCTTTTCGCCGCGACTTTCTTCACCAAAGCGCAAAATTTTCGTTATCGCGTCCTGCATTTTATCCTGTGCGCCAATCGGTTGCCACGCCGAAAAATATTTGTCGTTGGAAGAGAAAATATATAGAACTTCGTCCTCAACTGCCCATTGAAGATTTAACATTTCGCGCCACATGAAAAGATTCGTAAACGTATATTCGGCATTTTCACAGTAGCGCGAACTGAAAAACTTATCGAACGTCGCTTTGTCCTTGCAAGTCAGTTTCTCTAAATTAATGATAATCAGCTCCCAAAATTTTTAGTTAAAGTACTCGACGCCAGCTTCGAAAAGTCTCTGATTCTTATCGCCAACGATATTTTTTGCCACATTTGAGCCGATTCGCTCAGAATGTCCCATTTTCCCGAAGATTTTCCCGCTAATATCGGTAATTCCCTCAATCGCCCATGCAGAACCATTGGGATTATATGGTATTTTATCAGTCGGAGTGCCGTCAAAGTCAACATATTGCGTTGCAATTTGCCCATTCGCAGATAATTTCTTCAACCAAGCCTCGCTCGCTACAAATCTGCCCTCGCCGTGTGAAATCGGGATTGAATGAACGTCGCCAACCTTATTTTTAGCCAACCAAGGCGATAAATTGCTCGTTATGCGCGTAAAAACATATTGGCTGACGTGTCGTCCTAATGAATTATGCGTTAAAGTAGGAGAATCTTCTTTCAAATCGCGAATTTCGCCGTAAGGGAGCAATCCGAGCTTAATTAACGCTTGAAAACCATTGCAAATGCCTAAAATCAGCCCGTCGCGCTCTTTTAGCAGTTTCATAACCTCTTCCGCGATTTTTTTATTCCTAAACGTCGCCGCAATGAATTTTCCGCTACCGTCCGGCTCATCTCCGCCACTGAATCCACCAGGCAACATTATTATCTGCGCGGAATGGATTTTTTTAGCCATAATATCAATACTTTCAGCGATTGCCGCCGGTGTAAGATTGCGAATAACGAAAATATCTGGCTCTCCGCCCGCTTTTTTCCAAACTTTTGCAGAATCGTACTCGCAATTCGTGCCTGGAAAGACCGGAATAAATATTTTCGGCTTAGCTTTTAGTTTATTAGGTAAATAGGTTATTAGGTTATTAGTAAAAGATTTATTTTCTATTTCCCTAATTCCCTGATTCCCTAATTCCCTAATTTGCGTCGGAAAAATCTTCTCAAGCGGCTCGGTAAGTGCTTTTTTAACGTCTTCAAGCGAAATTTCTTCATCGCCGCAAATTATTAACGGCTCGGAAATAGTTTCGCCCAAAAATTCAAATTCAAGCTCGCAATTCGACTCTACTATCAAACTGCCGTAATTTTTAGCGAAAATATCAACGTCCGCACCGAATTTAAAGCCAATATCGTTGCCAATAGCCATTTTGGAAATACATTCCGCAATTCCGCCCGATTTAACGCTCATTGCAGAAATAATTTTGCCCGCGCTGATTAAATCATGAACTTTAGCGAAATTTTCCTTGAGTTCGTCGAAAATCGGCACGTTATCCGCGTCGCGCGGACATTTAACCAAATAAATTTTATGATTTGGGGCTTTAAATTCGGGCGAGATAACTTTTTCCGCCTCAACGACTGCAACCGCAAAACTTACAAGCGTAGGAGGAACATTTAAATTTTCAAATGTCCCGCTCATTGAGTCCTTGCCGCCAATCGCCGCCACGCCGAAATTTTTCTGCGCTATAAACGCTCCGAGCAACGACGCAAGCGGTTTGCCCCATTTTTCGGGATTTTTGCCCAGTTTCTCGAAATATTCTTGGAAAGTCAGATAAGCTTTTGAATAATCCGCGC
>CAMNLS010000005.1 GCA_946543495.1 uncultured Selenomonadales bacterium
TGATGAAGTCGTAAACCGCGCCGCCCTCTTTAATCGTCTTGCCGCGAGCAATGCAATCATCAGTAAGCGTGGAGCATAAAATATCGGGCACGTCACGTTCAGAGGCTTTATCAATCGCATTTTCAACAATCGCGCTGTACTTGGTCATTTCGCGAACGGTCTTGTCCCAAACGTCCATGAGCTGTTCATAACTCGTCCAGTCTTTGAAGTAGC
This sequence comes from uncultured Selenomonadales bacterium, assembly GCA_946543495.1. Taxonomy (GTDB): domain Bacteria; phylum Bacillota; class Negativicutes; order Selenomonadales; family Selenomonadaceae; genus Quinella. Next base: position 214 of record CAMNLS010000005.1, read on the forward strand.
CGTAACCTTTGGTGAAACGTTTGCCGCTTGTCATGTCGACGCCGTTATTCATTGCGCAGAGCAAAACGCGCGGGAAGTTGATATAACTCATGCCAGTACAACGATAGCCCCACTTGCCCGGCACGGCAGTTTCAACACAACCAATCGCGCTGTAATTGTAAGCGTCTTCCTCCTTGACGCCCCAAGCAATGAACGACGGGATAATAATTTCATCATTGTTGAGCGCGGGCATACCGAAGCCGAGTTTCATGACTTCGACGCACTCTTCCATAAATTTTTTGTCGATGTTCTTATGATAACGCACGGTGAAGTTCGGCTGAGTCAAGCGCGTTTGAGCAATCGACTGCAACACGACAAAGGACAATTCGTTTACGGCGTCTTTCTTATCGACGGTTTGCCCGCCGACAGTGACATTCTGATACATGGGCGAACCAGCACTGCTTAACGTATGCGACTGCGAACGGATTTTTTGCACCGTCAAAGTTTTAATCCAAAGGCAAGTCAAAAGTTCCAACGCCTCATCGCGAGTGAGCTTGCCCGATTGAATATCCTTTTGATAAAGCGGGAACATGTACTGGTCAAATCTTCCGTAGCTGAGGGAATGCCCGTTGCTTTCAATCTGCAAGATGACATGAATAAACCAAACGGCTTGAACAGCTTCGCGGAAAGACTCGGCAGGATAGTAAGGAACCTTCGCACAAACGCGGGAAATTTCTCCAAGTTCGGCTTTGCGCTTTGAATCGGATTCCTTAGTTGCAAGTTCAGCCGCAAGCTTTGAATAACGAAGGGCGAAGTTATGAACGGCATCGAGGACGATTAAGACCGCTTTATAAAAAATATTTTTGTCAATGCTATCTGGGTCGGTGAGGTCAAGATTGGCTTTAAGGTCGCGGACGCGGCTTTCATAACCGATAAGACCTTCCGTTATTACCTTCTGATAATTTACAGCAAGATGAGCGTCGCCGGCGTTGAGTTTACCTTCCATGCCCAGTGACGGCAGAACGTCCAAGACTTCATCGGGCAAGAGAGCCATGCCGCGATCGTGAAGGCAATTATTTTTCCAGAACGGAGCAATGTCGCGGAGTTGCTGTTTAGTCTCTTCGGTAATGTAGAAAACATCGCCATCGCGCTTCTCGAACTTATCAAGCTCATCAATGACAAAGCCCATAGTGTATTCGGGGAAGATGGGTGCGTTGCAATTTTTAGTTGCCTGATTGCCGACGATAAGCGTTTTATCCTCAATGTAAATCGACATCTTCTCAAGGATATTCTTCAAACCGAGAGCGCGTTTCATGACGGGCGGTTGATTTTGATTAGCCTTGTAAGCCTCCGTCACGAGGACTGCGCGTTGAGCGTCGATATAGGGCTTTTGGTCGAGCGTCTCTTCGCGAAAAGCTTGCATACGGTCAGTCAAGGCTCCGAAGTGTTCTCTGTTCTCCATAAGCGTCACTCCTTAGAAAATTTAATGTATGCAAATAATATAGGGCACATTTCTTTTTGTCAAGATAAATATTTTCATTCGTAACTAAATATTTTCTGCAAGATAACATTGCAAGGCACCGATTAAATTTGCGTCGTGATAAAATTTGCTCGTGACGACTTCAGCTTTAGGAAGTTGGAACGGACAATCACTGTAGAGTTGCTTGAGATTTCCGCGCAGATAATCCATGAACGCGGGGAACTTCGCCAAGTCACCGCCGATAGAAAACCTTTCCACATCAAGAACCGTCTGCAAGTTAAAGATTCTCGCGGCAATTTCTTTCGTGTACCATTGCAAGCACTTGACCGCCTCTGGCTCGTTCCTTTGAATTGCATCGAAAATCGTCAGCAAGTCGACGGTATCAATATCCATGCCTTTTACTTCCGAATAACGCCGTAAAAATTTCGGAATTCCAAAGCTCCTGCCCCAAAAGTTTTCATCGTCGAGTTTGTTGCCGCTATTTAAAATTATGTAAGAGACTTCGCCCGCCGCAAAATGTTTGCCTTTGTAAAGTTTATGATTACGAATGTAGCCGCCGCCAATCATCGTGCTGAAAATCAAAACAAAACCGTCCTCAACGTCCATGAGACTGCCGACAGCCGCCTCAGCCATAGCCGCACATTTGGCGTTGTTCTCGATATGGATTTTAGTTTTGCAATGTTCATAAAGCGTATCACGAAAATAAAAGTCATCGTTGTAACGAAGCGCACCGCCCATTGCGCAATAACCCTTTTCCGAATCAATAATGCCTGGCATAGAAATTGCGATGCCTTCCGCGCCGACAGCCTCAAAAAGTCTTGCAACTGCTTCAATTAAAGTCTCGCGCCCCTCTTGCGGTGTAAAAATCTTGCCGCGTTGCGCAATGTTCATGAATTCGTCCATGCAAGCATAGCGGATATAAGTCCCGTCAATGTCAACCGTCAAAACTTTCATCTTATTGACCTCCTTGAAAATTTTACTGCATAATATTACGCATTTGAAAACAAGTCAATTCTTTTTGAAAAAAGAACGTTTACATTTAAATGGCTGTGTAGTATTATCTAAAAAAATTTTAGGAGGAACACTCATGAACGAAAGAATCGTATACGGAACGATTTTCAATATTCAAAAGTTCAGTATAAACGACGGACCAGGAATCAGGACGGTAGTTTTTTTCAAAGGCTGTCCGCTTAAATGTACATGGTGCGCCAATCCCGAAAGTCAGGAACCTCGCTTGCAAATCCTATGGGACGAAAAAAAATGTTTACACTGCAATAATTGCGTATTGAGCTGTCCGACACTTGCCGTTAAGAACCTTAACGGGAAAATTTCTGTCGACCATAAAAAATGTTCGGGAGCGGGAATTTGCTCCAAACGCGGCATTTGCATTGAGAAATGTACTGGGCATGCACTCAAACCCGAAGGTGAACGTAAAACCGTTGACGAGGTTTTAGAAGTCGTAATGCAAGATTTGCCATTTTACGAGGAAAGCGGCGGCGGAGTTACGTTAAGCGGCGGTGAAGCGACTATGCAACCTGAATTTGCAATCGAATTGTTGAAGGCTCTTAAGGCAAATAATATTCATACGGCGATTGAAACAACCGGCTTTTCTTCCCCCGCAATTTTTCATCGAATAATTGAACATCTCGACCTATTACTTTTCGACATTAAGCATTGGGATGAGACGAAGCATAAAGAAAAAACTTTCGTTTCAAACGTACCAATTCTAAGAAATATGAAGTATGCGATTGACGCGGGGAAAGAAGTTTTGCCGCGCTTACCTGTAATTCCGAACTACAATAACGCCCTTGACGATGCTAGAGGATTTGTGCGGCGGCTTAAGGAAGTTGGTGCTAGAAAAGTTCAGTTGTTACCCTTTCATCAGTTCGGCGAAAATAAATATAATATGCTCGGTCGCGAATATGAATTTTCTAACGTTAAACAACTTCAAACTTCTGATTTGAAAGACTTTCAACAAATTTTTATTGATGCGGGTATCGAGGCATTTTTTTAGAGCGTGTTGGTAAACTCAAAAGCTTTATGGTTTTACTATCTTTTACAAAAAAATTAGCATAAGAGAATATCGCTAAAATAACGGATTTTTACTCCTTATAATTTGCTTTCGGATTTGGTCAAAAAGTAATCACATCGTAGACAAAAATTTTTTTGCGGCGTTGAGGACTTGCGCGGGCGTGACGTTAGCAAGGCAAGCGGGCTTCGGATAAGTCGGACACTCCTCCGTTTTGAACGTGCACGGGCAACAATTTTCACGACTCGCGAAGACGACAGCATTTTTATTAATCGGGTGCCAACGGTCGGGGCTCGTGCAACCGTACATCGTAATCATCTTAACACCAGTTGTCGCGGCAATGTGTGTGGCTCCCGTGTCGACGGTTATAAATAAATTTGCGCGGCGGAAAAGTTCGGCAAGGTCAGTTAAGGAAGTCTCGCCGCAAAAATTTTCTACGCCGCCGCCAATCTCTTTGATGACTTCATCGGCATAAGTTTTATCATTAGGTGCGCCGACGATAAAGAATGCCGCGTCGTAACTTTTATTGAGCTCGCGGACGACTTCGGCGAAATATTCTTTGCTCCATGTCTTGAGCGGGAACGTTCCCTTCACGCACAACGCGATTTTAAATTTAGCCTTCGGAAGGCGGGCAAGCAATTCATCTGCGACGGATGAATTTTTTTTGGGGAAGACTGGCTCGGCGTGACCTTCAAGCTTAAAAAACTTGCGGACAATCTCTTGATAAGTCTCGGCTTGCAAAGTCTTGTTGAGGTCGTGCGTAATCTCTACAACGTCAGTATAAAGCAAAGTCACGCGGCTTTTGTTGTCGTCAAAGACTTTCGACGGGACAACGCGACGCGGAATCCTCGCAAAGAAAGTTATCAACGCGGGGCGAAGTTTCCTATCAAACGAAATCGCCAAATCAAAATGACGGCGGCGAATCTCTCGGACAAGCTCGCGCATCTTAGCAAAAGAATTTTCCTTAGCTTTGTAATCAAGGACAATCACATCGTCGACAACCGGATTATCAATCACAGCGTCCTTGACGACGGGTTTAACAAGCATTGTGATTCGCGTATCGGGAAAATTTTTCTTGATGAGTGCAAGCGCGGAAGTCGTCAACACCACGTCGCCGAGATTGACCAGCGCATTGACTAAAATATTTTTAAACATCATCAGCCTCCGTTATATGGAGATTTTTCTTACCGTAATAATAAAGCTTGACGTACTTCGCCATCGTATAAAAATAATGGAAGCCTGCTAACACGAATCCAATCATGCCGTCGAGGAAGCCGCCGCGCAAGATATACATTCGGAAGCTTGCCCACAGCGGGTGCATAATCATATCCAAAACGTTTGCCGACTTGCCCTGCTCGTGAGCCTTCTTAGCGGCGAGCGTCGTGTAGAAGTTCAGCTTGTTGAAGTAGTGATTCCAATCGCGATAAGGATAGTGGACAAGGTACGCGGACTCGGCGAAGTCTTTTTCGGTGCACGTGTGATGAATTTGCGGATGGACAAAGCCCGTGACGTAACTGCCCTGCGTCGGGAAAAGGCGCGTGACGTAATCGGGGAACCAGCCGCCATGCTTAAGCGGTTGCCCCCAAAAGTAACTGAGCCGCGCCGTTCGCCAAGCAAACTTCTTATCGTCGTCCGCGAGGATTTTTTTTATTGTGGCGGATAGTTCAGGCGTTGAGCGTTCATCGGCGTCTATGAAGAAGACCCAATCGAACTTTGCTTGCTGAATTGCAAAAGTCTGTTGCCCGCCCCAATCGCCATTAAGCCCGCGTTGAATCACCCTTGCGCCGAGTTCAGCGGAAATTTTCGCGGTGGCGTCGGTGCTGAAGTCGTCGATAACAATTACTTCGTCGGCGAAGTCCTTAACGCTCTTAATGCACGCGCCGATAAATTTTTCTTCGTTCTTAGCCAGAATCAGCACTGATACTTTAGCCATATGAACCCTCCATAATCTTTTCGAGTCGCCGCGCAAAATTTTTCGGCGAGAAGTCATCGCCCGCCGCCCGCAAAGCTTTTTCATACGTCGGAAAGTTTTTATCGAAGTCATTAATAAAAGTCTCAAGCACGCGAGCTAAGTCATCAAGGTTGCCGCTCTGAAAAGTTTCGCCTACGCGGTAAAGGTCAAAGACTTCGGGATTCATGTCATTGCTTGCGACGACGGGTTTACCAAAGCCAATCGCCGTGAAGAGCATTCCGCCCCAATGATAACGATAGCGCGGCGCGGAATACGGCATTAACAGCGCGTCGACGTTCATAATAGCCCGTTGCCACTCCGCGCCGATTAAACCCTTATGCAGGAAGCTCAGCCCCTTGACGCCGTGATACTGCGCGATAATTTTTTCAAAGTCCTCTGCGTCCTCCGCGTGCATCGTCGAGCCTTGCACTTGTAATTCAATGCGCCGCGTATAGTTGCCTTTGAGATAGACTTCCAAAAGTCCGCGCAGATTTTTTTCCCGCCGATACTGACCAAAGAAACCGATTGTTAAGTGGTCAGTGGTCAGTGGCAAGTGGTTAGTGGCTTTTAAGTCACGGGCGGTGTAAGTCGGCGGATAAATCGGAAAAATATTCTCGCGCCGCTCGCCGAAGATGTTATCGCTGAACGTCAACACAACCGGCTTGATATTTTTATTGAAGGCAAGCTTATCAGCCGCCGTCAAAAATTTTGGAGCCTCCGTCGGATTAATGCCGTGCAAGATAAAAATCAGCGGCACGGAAATTTTCTTCAACGCGCTGTGATTCAACGCCCGCAAGTAACGATAAGTCGAAGTCGGGATAATCAACGCGTCAAAATTTTTCTGCGCGTCGAAAAGTTGACTGTACCACCGCTGACGATTAATTTCGCGCTTCGCCGCCGCAAAAATTTTCTTCAGCCCGCGCGAATTCGTGTAAGTCACGGCATCGCCTTTGAGTCGGTTGACGGGCGTTTGATAATCGAATTGGAATGAAAAATTCTGCGGAACATAAAACGTTACCTCGTGCCCAAGGGCTTTGAACTCTTCAACTAAAATTCTATCGAACTCGACCTCGTGCCCGCCCGGCGTCATTATGTTTTCAAATATCGCTATTCGCACGTTTAAAACCTCGCAATGTGTTATCAATCGCCGCGTCCAACTCGTCAAGCAAAGCGAATCGCCGCCGATATTGTGCCCGCTTATGTGACGGTATCTCTTCGACGGTCTTGCGCGTCTCCGTAAGCGGCAGTTCATAAAATCTCGCGTCGCTCGTCGGAACGCCGCCCGCCTCCTGCCAAAAGTCGCTGAACGAAGTCTTTAACTTCCTATCGCGGCGAACGTGATTGTTAGCGTAGTAGCCTTCGTTGGTGACGGCAAAAATTTTCTGCACGCCTAACGAACGAGCTACCGACTGCGCGGCGTACAAAATTAGATTCTTCGTTCGGTAAGCGTGACACTTCTTAGTAATACGCTTGACCAAATCTTTAGCGTCGTCGACGTTCGGTCCTTGCATGGCTCCAATCCACATCGCCCAAGCTCCGTCGTTAGTCCGCGCTATCCAAAATAAAATCTGATAGACGGGCACCTTGCCGGGCAAGTTGAACATCACCGCCGCTAATCCTTCCTTACGTTGCCCCGACTCCGCGCACAAAACTAAATTCATTTCGCCGAGCGTTTCATCAAGCGGCATTCGCCAAAGTTCAATCTTCTTATCGCCGTAAAGTTTCAACATGAAGTCATCGTTCATTCGCGCCGATAAAAATTGCATGTTCTCTTCGATTAGCCGCGCCCGCTCCTCGAACGTCGACTTGTAATAAAAAAATGCACGCGTCGCCTGTTCGTAGACGAACGGATAACCTTCCGCGACTTTCGTCATCAACTCAGATTGCTTAAAGAATTTTTCAAGGCGGCTCATGCGTTGCGGGTGCAGACAACATCGCGCCACGAACACCGCAAATCGATGAGCTTCACGCGGATTATTAAGGTCGTAAATTTTTTTGCCAAGTTCAATGAAGTTGCTCATACTCTCTCCTCCAACTGCCGTTGATTATATCATAAACAAAATTAAAATTGCATTGCCCTTGTCGATTTGATACAATGCCAGCAAGCGTTGAGAGTTCGGATAAAAAAATTTTAATATAAGGAGGAGATTCTATTTGAGGAGCGACCAACGAAACGATAATAAGCTGAAAATTATTCCGCTGGGCGGGCTTGGCGAAATCGGAAAGAACATGACGATAATCCGCTACGGCGACGAAATGATTATGATTGATGCGGGGCTAATGTTCCCCGAAAATGATATGCTCGGCATTGACCTCGTTATTCCAGATATTTCTTACGTCATCGAAAATAAAAATTGTCTCAAGGCGATTATCCTGACGCACGGACACGAAGACCACATCGGCGCGTTGCCTTACATCTTGAAGAAATTAACCGTTCCCGTCTACGGCACGAAACTTACGCTCGGAATTTTATCGGGGCGGCTCAAAGAAGACGGCGTTGAGTGCAAAAACCTGCGTGCAGTCTCAAGCGGCGAAATTGTGATGATTGGCTGCTTTAGCGTCGGCTTTATCCGCGTGAATCACTCAATCCCCGATTCGGTCGCCCTGTCAATTAAAACGCCCGTCGGCATGATTGTTCATACTGGCGACTTCAAGCTTGACTACACGCCCATTGACGGCAAAATGACTGACTTCCGCCGCTTCGCGGACTTGGGTCAACGCGGCGTGCTACTCCTAATGGCTGACTCGACTAACGCGGAAAAGGAAGGTCACACGCCCAGCGAACGGACGGTCGGCGCGGCGTTTAATCGCGAATTCATGAACGCGCCCGGCAGAATCATCGTTGCAACTTTTTCGTCGAACGTGCACAGAATTCAACAGGCGATTGACACGGCTATCCGCTATCGTCGACGCGTAGCAATTCTCGGACGTAGCATGGTGAACGTCGTAGCTACTTCCCTTGAGCTTGGCTATCTTCACGCGCCCGAAGGCACCATCATTGACATCGAAGACATTAGGAATTATCCCGCGAATAAAATTGTAATCATAACGACGGGCAGTCAAGGCGAACCGATGAGCGCACTTACTCGCATGGCAATGAGCGACCACAGGCAAGTTGACGTTATCCCCGGCGACACCGTGATTATTTCCGCCACGCCGATTCCCGGCAATGAAAAGCTCGTCGCTAAGACCGTTGACAACCTCTTGAGGCTCGGCGCAAACGTCGTTCATCGTCGCGAAGAGGGAATACACGTTTCAGGACACGCCGCCCGCGACGAACTCCGCTTGATTCATAACTTGGTTAAGCCGAAATTTTTTATGCCCGTGCACGGCGAACTTCATCACCTGTTCGCGCACGCTAAGCTTGCTGAGGAAATGGGCATGAACCGCGAAAATATTTTACTCGGCGAAAATGGAGCCGTCATTGAACTCACTCGCGACAGCGGCAAGATAGCCGGTCATGTTAATGCGGGCGTGATTATGGTTGACGGGCTTGGCGTCGGCGACGTGGGCAATATTGTTCTTCGTGACCGCCGCCAACTTTCGCAGGACGGAATCTTAATCGTCGTCGTGACTATGAACCGCGCCTCTGGCAGAATCATTTCTGGTCCCGACATTGTATCGCGTGGCTTTGTCTATGTCCGCGAATCCGAACAACTCATGGACGAGGCGCGCAGCCGCGTCTTTCACACTCTTAGACGCTGTAAGGAAGATTTAGTTACCGATTGGATGACGATTAAGCTAACCATTCGCGATGCGCTGGCGCAATTTCTCTTTGAACAGACGCGCCGCCGCCCGATGATACTTCCGATTATCGTTGAAGTCTGAATAAAAAGTCCTCCACTCAAGCGAGCGGAGGATTTTTTTATTCCATGATTTCTCTTAGCAAGTTCATGTTCAGATTGTCGCGGACGATTCGTGCAAGTCGTTCGTAATTTTTTTGCTTCTCTGCGCGGACGTTGCGTGTTGAAGTCAACGGCTCAAGATTTTTTTTCAAGCGGACGGTGTTAAGAAATTGTCGGCGGAAGTCGTCGTTATCGAAAATGCCATGAACGTAAGTCCCGAAGACATTGCCCGCCGCGATAATTTTTTCGCCGCGCAAATTGCTTTCGCCCGCGTGAATCTCGTAGCCGTCAAGGTCTTTGCTGATGATTCGACTGTTAAGGAAATTGAAATCGACTTCGGTAAGCGTAACTTGACGCGTAAACTTTTCGGCGGTAAAGGTCGTTTCAATCGGCAAGAGTTTCAAGCCGTCAAGCTCCGTGTGATTCGATTCGGTCTTGAGCGGGTCAAAGATTTTTTCGCCGAGCATTTGGAAGCCGCCGCATATGCCGACAACCGCCGCGCCGTCTGACGCACGACGCAAAATCTTTTCGGCAAAACGATTCGCACGCAAAGCAAGTAAGTCTTCCGAAGTGTTCTTGCTACCGGGCAAAATAATCACGTCCGCCGCGTCGAGTTCGTCGGGGTTCGTCGCGTAGAACAGATTGACATCCGCCTCGCCCGCCAAGCTGTCAAAGTCCGTGAAGTTCGAGAGCTTGCCGAGCCGAATCACCGCGATTGAAACTTCGCCGCCCGAAGAAATTTTATCATCAAGCGACACGGAGTCTTCGTCGTCAATGCCGAGCTTGTCGATAAACGGAACGACGCCGAGCACGGGCTTACCGGTCTTGCGCTCCAAGAAGTCGACGGCGGGCAAAAATAAATTCACATCGCCGCGAAACTTATTAATCACAAGCCCTTTGACAAGTTCGCGTTCATCGTCGTCAAGGAGTTCAAGTGTGCCAACGATTGACGCTAAGCAACCGCCCCTATCAATGTCCGCGACCAAAATCACCGGCGCATTAAGATATTTGGCAACGCGCATATTGACTATATCGTTTGACTTGAGATTGACTTCAGCAGGCGAGCCTGCGCCTTCAATTATAATCGTGTCGAATTCGGCGGAAAGTTTCTGCAATGCCGCCTTGACTGCATCGAATGCTTTGAGCGAGTAGCCTTGATGATAAGCCGCCGCACTCATGACGCCGACCGCCCGTCCGTTGATGATGACTTGGGAAGTTGCGTTGCCAGTGGGCTTGAGCAATACGGGATTCATTTCGACACGTGGCGCGAGATTAGCCGCTTCAGCCTGTGCAACTTGCGCCCGCCCCATTTCCAAGCCGTCCGCCGTCACGAAAGAATTTAACGCCATGTTCTGTGCCTTGAAGGGTGCCACACGTCGACCTTCGCGGAAAAAAATTCTGCACAGCGCGGTTGTCAATATACTCTTGCCCACGTGCGAGCTTGTCCCTTGAAACATTAAGTATCTTGTCATTGTTCCATAACCTTTTCTAAACCGAGATACACTTCGCGCCTTTCGTAAATGTAAAACGCAACGAAGCCGCACTTATTTAAATAGAAATGCAAATTGCGCCTATCATCCCACGGCGTCGACGCGTACCAAACCTTTGTATCGGGATAAAGCTTTTCAATCGCCTGCCACGCCGCAAAGCCTACGCCCGAATTCCTTTTGCCCGCGTTGACGAAGAACAGCGATAACTTATTGTGTTTAGTTTCGTCGTTTATAATCAAGACCGCGCCGCCAACGATTTCTTTATCAACAAGAATGTCAAGAAGTGTAGCGTTCGTCTTGTTGAAGAAGTTTGGCAAGTCAGCACTGCGAAATTTATTCTTGCCGTCGGCTCTGCGGAAGGCGGCTTGCAAGTCGTCTATGAAAGTTTTCATGTCCGTCGTCGGGGCAAGTTCAACTGTCACAATGTTTCCTCCAACTTTCTTATATCAACTGCGATGCCCGCCACCGTCAAGAAGACTTTATCGGCGTGCGCGGCGAGCATTTGATTGGCAAGCCCTGCCAAGTCTCTGAAACGCCTTGCCAATTTATTTTCGGGAACAATTCCGCCGCCAACCTCGTTTGTCACAAAGATTGTCACGGCGTCGGAGCTTAAAGCGGCGTCAATTAACTTCTGAATCAGTTCGCGAAGATTTTTATAAAGCTTGTCTTCGTCGTCGAGGTCAGCTGCACAAAGGAAGTTGCTAACATAAATCGTCACGCAGTCGAAGAGAATCGTGCTGAAACTTTTACCCGCCTCGCAAAGTTTTTCTTCAGCCTCAAAGGGAGCCTCAAACGTCGTCCAATTATCTGCGCGGCGTTGGCGATGAAGTTTTATCCGATAAGCCATCTCATCATCGAAGATTTGAGCCGTAGCAATATAAGCCGCCCGCCCGTCGCCGAGTTTAAGCGCGAGCTTCTCAGCGAACGAACTTTTGCCGCTACGAGCACCTCCGGTCACTAAGATTATCTTGCCCAAAGACATTTCCTCCGAAAAATTTTTCATCAAAGCGCAGCGTCGACTAAGTTATTCGGAATAGCAATACGCAAGCGGCGGACGTGAACTGGTGAATGTTCGCAACGAACGCGGTTACAAACTCCGACTGTATTGATGACTAAGGCGCGACCACTGGATGCAACGTCACGTTGCTGCCACGCTTGTCCGCTTAGCTATAAAAATTTTTTTATTCTACCTCCAAGCGATAATCCCTACTTCGCCGCCGAAAAAATTTGACTAACAATAAGCCGTGAAGTATAATCAGCGCGTAAAAATGGAGGGCGTAAAATGAAATCGAACGTTGAAAATTCTTTCGAGAGTGAAATCGCTGACGAGTACGCCAAATATGAATCGCTCACCGACGAAGAACTTATCATTGAGATAAAGGAAAAAAATAACCCTTCCGCAATGGATTATCTGATTCATCGTTACAGAAGTTTCGTTCGGGCAAAGGCGCGTTCCTATTTCCTAATCGGCGCGGACAGAGAAGACATCATTCAAGAAGGCATGATTGGTTTCTTTAAGGCCGTGCGCGACTTCAAGAGCGATAAGCTGTCGAGTTTCCATGCCTTCGCCGAGTTGTGTGTCACGCGTCAAATCATCACGGCAATAAAGACTGCAACGCGTCAAAAGCATATCCCGCTGAACTCTTATATCTCATTGAACAAACCAATTTATGATGAAGACTCCGACCGCACATTGCTTGACGTGATAAGCGGCGTTAAAGTCGCTGACCCCGAAGAGTTAATTATCAGCCGCGAAGAATTTTTAGCTATCGAAAAGAAAATGTCCGAGATTCTAAGCCAGTTGGAATGGGAAGTGCTCATGGCTTACCTCGACGGCAAATCTTATCAGGAGATTGCGGTGAGCTTAGATCGTCACGTAAAGTCAATCGACAATGCATTGCAACGAGTTAAACGCAAGCTTGAACGTTATGTTGCCAGTTGCGGCGAGTCAATCGACATCGGCACGGTTTATCGTGGGCTGTCGACTCTTGACCGCCACATGAAATCACCTGCCACATTGAAAACAAACAGTTAGGCGTCCACTAAGGACGCTTCTTTTAATTAGGAATGGGGAATTGGAAATGTGGAATGTCAATAAGCTTTTACGTTGCGGCTTTGACCTTGACGGGGAAAATTTTATTCGCCGCCAAGAGATTATTAACGAATTGACGTTGACAATTATAATCGACGGGCGTGGCTCTGTCACCACTAAGATTTTCGACGCGGACGGCGAGCCTTACACGTTGCACCTTGTCGAGAGCGCGAGCGGAAAATTTGTCGGTAGCGTCAAGGCGGAGTGCGAACGCATATTGAAAGACATTCGCGAGCAATGCTTCGACGAAGAAAATTTTAAAGCCGCGCAGACCTTGCGATTGGTTGAATACATTCGCGAGACCTTCAACGATAAGCCAGAGTTCCTTTGGGAAAAATTTCCGAACTTCGCTGTCTTCCGTCGCAAAGATAATAATAAATGGTACGCCGTGATTATGAGCGTGCCGAAAAATAAATTGGGGCTCGACGGCGCGGAGGAGCTTGAGATACTTAACGTGCGTGTTGAGCCAGCGGAGCTTGATGAAATTTTTGACGGAGAGAAATATTTTCGCGGCTGGCACATGAATAAGCGTTCGTGGCTGACCGTGCGCCTTGACGAAACTTTGACGGACGATGAACTCTGCGCGAGGCTTGGACGAAGTCATCACCTTGCAGTTACTTTTAAAAAGTAATCAAACAGCGGATGCGATTTAGCTTTGTAACAAGACTAAGATAAATGCCGCGCATTGTCAGAAAAAATTTTTCTGCTATAATCGGCGCGAGGTGAATTGAAATGAAATTAATCGTGACAGTCGTTGGCAAAGACCGCGTTGGGATAATCGCCAGCGTGACGAAGATTCTTGCCGATAACAACGTCAACATCTTGAGTATCAATCAAAATATCTTGAACGGCTTCTTTAATATGATTCTGTTCGCGGAGGCGTCGGAAAGCAAAATTAAACTCGTCGACTTGCAAGCTAAGCTTAAAGAACAGGGCGAGGCTATCGGCGTCGAGATAAAGACTCAGCACCAAGATATTTTCGATGTCATGCACAAGATTTGAGGAGGCGCGACGTTGATAACGATTGAAGATATTCTTGAAACAAACCGAATGATAACCGTCAACAAGCTCGACGTGCGAACAATAACGATGGGCATTTCTTTAAGGGATTGCGCTCATCCGAATCTGCGCGACTTCTGCCGCAACGTCTACGATAAGATTACTCGTTCAGCAGAATTCCTCGTGAAGACGGGCGAGGAGATTGAATCGGAATACGGCGTGCCGATTATCAACAAAAGAATTTCAGTTACGCCGATTGCCATTGCCGCAGAGAGTTGCAAGGCTGAAAGCTACGTGCCGATTGCCGAGACGCTCGACCGCGCCGCTAAGGAAGTCGGCGTAAATTTTATCGGCGGCTTTAGTGCTCTCGTTGAAAAAGGTTACACGCCCGGCGACAGGATTTTAATTGAGTCGATACCTCAAGCACTCGCCGCGACCGATTTGGTTTGCTCGTCGATTAATCTGGCGTCGACTAAGGCGGGCATTAACATGGATTGCGTCCGCGAAATGGGCGAAGTCATCAAGCGGACGGCAGAGCTTACACGCAACAAGCAAGCTATCGGCTGTGCTAAGCTGGTTATCTTCGCCAATGCGCCCGAAGATAATCCGTTTATGGCGGGAGCGTTTCACGGCGTCAGCGAACCCGATAAAGTCATCAACGTTGGAGTCAGCGGACCGGGCGTCGTCAAGCACGCGTTGGAAGATTTAAAAGGCGCGAACTTCACGGAGATTGCCGAGACGATTAAGCGGACGGCGTTCAAGATTACTCGCGTGGGTCAGCTTGTCGCTCAAGAGGCGTCGCGGCGATTGGGCGTGCCGTTCGGGATAATCGATTTGTCATTGGCACCTACGCCCGCCGTCGGTGATTCAGTCGCACGAATTTTGGAGGAAATGGGGCTTGAGGCTTGCGGCGCACCCGGCACAACTGCCGCGCTTGCTCTACTCAATGACGCGGTTAAGAAGGGCGGACTCATGGCAAGTTCACACGTCGGCGGCTTGAGCGGCGCGTTTATTCCCGTCAGCGAAGATGAAGGTATGATTCACGCGGTCAAGCAAGGTTCGTTGTCGATTGAAAAGCTTGAGGCGATGACTTGCGTCTGTAGCGTCGGGCTTGACATGATTGCGGTTGCCGGCGACGTGAGCGCGGCGACGTTGAGCGGGATTATCGCGGACGAGGCGGCGATTGGCGTCGTCAATAACAAGACGACTGCAGTTAGACTTATTCCCGTGCCCAATGCCAAAGTCGGCGACGTTGTGGAGTATGGCGGCTTGCTTGGCTACTGTCCGATTGTGCCCGTCAAGAATCAATGGAGCTCGGAAGCGTTCATTGCTCGCGGCGGAAGAATCCCTGCACCAGTTAGGAGCTTGACGAATTAACATGATCACAATTAGAAAGATACAACGCGAAGACGCTGAGACCGTCCGCGATATGATGTGCAAGTTCTACACTTCGCCCGCAGTCATGACTAACGGTTCGGAAGAAATTTTCGTCGCGAACGTTGAGAATTGTCTTGGCGGCTCGTCGCTGGTTGAAGGCTTTGTCTTCGACGACGACGGGAAGATTATCGGCTATGGAATCACGGCTAAGAGTTATTCGACGGAGTTTGGCGGCGAATGCGTTTGGCTTGAAGATATTTTTATTGAGACGGAGTATCGCGGGCGCGGCGTCGGCTCAAAGTTTATTCAACATGTTAAGGAGCTTTATCCCGATAAAATCCTGCGGCTTGAGGCGGAAGAAGATAACGCGGCTGTGAAGCTCTATGAACGTCACGGCTTTAAGAAGTTGCCTTATCTTGAATTGGTTTGCACGGGTGATTGACATGGACGACAAGATTAAACTTGAAGAGCTAAACATTTTGGAGGAGACTTATCGCGGCGCAGTTCCACAACTGAAATTCGATTCGGTCTTTGAACTGTTAGTCGCGGTGATTTTGTCCGCGCAGTGCACCGATAAGCGCGTTAATCAAGTCACGCATATTTTATTTCCGATAGCCAACACGCCCGAAAAAATTTTGCAGCTCGGTCAACCAAAGCTGGAAGAGATAATCAAGCCTTGTGGCTACTTCCGCGCGAAGGCTAAACACATCATCGGTTCCGCGCAGATTTTAATTGACGATTACGGCGGTGAAGTTCCTTCCGAATTCGACGAGCTGATAAAGTTGCCGGGCGTCGGGCGCAAGACCGCTAACGTTGTGACGAGCGTCGCCTTTAAAAATCCAGCCATTGCCGTTGATACTCACGTCTTTCGCCTGTCTAATCGAATGAAGCTTGCCGAAGGCAACACGCCGCTTGAAGTGGAACTCGGCTTGCAGAAAATAATTCCGCGTGAGAAATGGTCGGACGCTCATCACTGGCTGATTTGGCATGGGCGCGAAGTCTGCAAGGCGCGTAATCCGAAGTGCAACGCTTGCCCGCTGTCTAAAGTCTGTCCTTCTGCTTGCCGATAAAGTTTCCAAAGGAGATGATCTTATGGCGAGCAACGAGATTCATTTGGACAACCTTTATATCGGCGGCGCGGTGTCGCTCATGGAAGATTTGGAGCGGCGCGTTGAGAACTTCCACAAGCCGAAAACTTACGACGAGATTTTATCGGAGGCGCGGGACGGTCTCAAGGATAGTTCGCCGCAGGATATGACGCTTGACGAGTACAAAGCTTATATCGAAGGCAAGCTCCAAAACATTCCGCGTAACTTTACTCGGTATCGTGATGATGTGACGGTTTGCATTTCGGACGCGGGCTATCAGGCTATGCAAAATGATTCGGAGTATGAAGCGTGGGTTCTTGACAGCGTGCGCGAGGAGCTTGCCTTCCCCGATTATCTTTGCGGCTATCCTGGCACCTATGGACGTTATGACGTTATGCAGTTCGGCGCGACTAAGGAAGATTTTCGCGGGCACATGTCAGCGATTCATAAAAATGATTCGCGCCACGTCGAAGAAGAAACTTATTGGGAACGGCGGCTTAAACGATTGAAGGCACGCCTTAAGGCTGAACAGGAACTCTTTGAGCATGAACAGCTTTTGCAGAAGGTCAACGACGAGTCCGCGCAGGTCGAAGCAATTCAAAAGGCGCGAGAAGGTTTAACAGACCCTTTCGCGCCGCAAAAGCCGATTATCGGAGTGCCGGCAAGTTATCTCTTGGGCATGTTGGACGCCAGCAATTAATCATTCCGCTGAAATAATTTGCACGCCTAACTTTTCAGCGGTCGTCGTGAGTTCGTCGGAGAGTTTAGTTTCAGTGATGACGCCCGTGACTTTATCGAGCCTTGCAAAGTTGTACGTGCCCACAACACCAATCTTGCGCGACTCGGCGATTATATAGGAAGACTTGCTTATATCAATTATTCGCGCCTTGTGGATGCCGCCAGCGGTGTCACGCGAGGTCAGCGAATTTTTTTTGATGTCGACGCCGAACGCGCCGATAAACGAGATGTCCGGGCGGAAGTTCGAGATAAATTCCAAGTTCAACGCGTCTGAGAAACCGTCGCGGCTTTGATTAATCTGTCCGCCCGCGAAGATTAAATTTATCTTCGGATTGCGGGCGAGCATGACAAGTACGTCAACCATGTTTGTTAGGATTTTATAATTGGTCTCAGTCTTTTCCAGAATTTGCGCAATGGCTATGCTTATCGTTGAGATGTCGAGAAAAACTACGTCTTGCGGTTGAATGAGCTTGACGGCGGCGGCGGCGATTTTTCTTTTAGCCTCCACGTCGGAGATACGCCGCTTGTTTGCTTCGGTCATCTGAAGTTTTTCTTCTATTGAGACTGCGCCACCGTAAGTGCGTTTCAATTTCCCGTCAAGCTCCAGCGAGCTTAAATCTTTGCGGATTGAGTCTTCAGTCACGGAGAAAATTTCTGCAAGCTCTTTTACTAAAACTTTGCCGTCGCGTTCGAGCATTTCTAAAATCTTTGCTTGCCGCTCTTCTAAAAACATTTCTGCCACCTCACTTAACAATTTAATTAGCATGATACAACAGAGCCGCTACCATTGCAAACAAAAACCCCCGCCGACTTTCGACGAGGGCTTTTATTATCGGAACTTCACAAGCGTTTAAAGATTATCCGAGTGTTGCAAGGTAATCTTTAATCTTGTCGCCGTCTTCCATCTCCATGACTTTATCGAGAATCTCTTTTGCCTTCACGAGGGTGATATTGCGAATACGTTCTTTGACGCGCGGAATGGAAGGTGCGCTCATCGACAATTCTTTAATGCCCATAGCCATCAAGATAATTGCCGCGTTCGGGTCGGATGCCATTTCGCCGCACATGCCAGCCCATTTGCCTTCCTTGTTAGCGGATTCAATCGTGCGTTTGATGAGGCGGAGCACTGCCGGGTTGAAGTGGTTGTAGAGATAAGAAATTTGTGCATTGCCGCGGTCAACAGCCAGCGTGTATTGAACGAGGTCATTGGTGCCGATTGAGAAGAAGTCGACGTATTTGGCGAGAACCGGAGCCATGACAGCTGCCGCAGGAGTCTCAACCATGATACCGACTTGAACGCTATCGGAATACTCTTTGCCTTCGTGAACGAGTTCCATTTTGGCTTCTTCAACGAACTGTTTAGCCGCGAGGAATTCTTCGACGTTGATAACCATCGGGAACATAATCGCCGCTTTGCCATAGACGCCGGCGCGGAGAATAGCTTTAATCTGCGGCATGAACAAATCTCTGCGGCGCAGGCTAATACGAATGGCGCGATAGCCGAGGAACGGATTTTCTTCGTGACCGACTTGGATATACGGAAGAGGTTTATCGCCGCCGATATCCATTGTGCGGATAACGCAGAGTCCTTCGCCGTGCGAGACGGTAGCGCAGTGTTCGACAGCTGCTTTATACTGTTTGAACTGGTCTTCTTCCTTCGGAACATCGGTTTTGCCCATGAAGACGAATTCGGAACGGAACAGACCAACGCCGGTTGCGCCGTAATCTTTAACAGCCGCATCTGCATCAGCAGGCGAGCCGATATTGGCAACGAGTTCAACTTCTTTGCCGTCAAGCGTAATGGCGGGCTTGTCTTTAAGTTCAGCGTAGTGAGCTTTAAGCTCTTCTTGCTTCTTGATTTTCTCGTTGTAGCTTTCGCGTTCTTCTTCACTGGGACGAATCAAAATTTCGCCTGTGGAGCCGTCAAGGATAACGGGATCGCCGTCTGCAATATGCGTAATGCCTTCGCCGACGCCGACGATGGTCGGAATGGCGCGGGTCTTTGCAATGATGACAGCGTGCGCGGTGGTGGAGCCGACGCCAAGGATAACGCCCGCGATTTTATCTGTGGGCAGTCCGGCAATAACGGAAGGCTCAATGTCTTTGCCCGCGACGATAACTTTGCCGGCGATTTCAGGCTCTTTGATTCCGAGGAGGTATTTGGCAATACGTTTGCCGACGTCGCGCATATCAACAGCACGTCCACGGAAGTATTCGTCTTCCATTTCCTCAAAGATTCGCGCCTGAGACTCGTAAGCGTCGATGACTGCCTTGGGAGCCGAGCCGCTGACATCGATTTCTTGATCAATAACTGCACTCATTGCAGGGTCTTCGACCATCATGCGGTGTGCGTCCAAAATGCCTGCCTGTTCTTTGAGGTCTTTGGCGAGGAATTCTTCAATGCTTTTCTTGAGGTTTTCGGCAACGGCTACGAGTGCTTCCGCAGCGCGTTTCTTTTCTGTTTTCTTCGAGTGGGGTTTATAAGCAACCAAGAAGCTGTCGAGGTTTTGACCCGCAAGCAAAATGTTGCCAACTGCGATACCAGCGATTACGCCTTTACCTTTGATTTTCTTTGCCATAATTTTCCCTCCAAAACGTTACATAAAAAGGGAGGCTGAAAAAATTTCTTAGCCAACCTCCCTTGAGTTTGCAACACAATGAATGAATTACGCTTCGCCGAATTTGCTGTCAACGAGTGCCTTGAGCTGAGCAACGGCGTCTGCTTCGTCCGGACCATCAGCAACAAGAGTAATCTCGGTGCCTTTGCTCAAGCCCATGCTCATGATCATAAGAATGCTCTTGGCGTCGACGGTCTTGCCTTTAGCCTTAATCTGAACCTTCGATTTGAACGAGGACGCTTTCTGCACGAACACCGATGCGGGACGCGCATGAATACCGGTTGCGTTTTGAATGGTGGTGGTTGCTTCAGTCATTAATTACCCTCTCCTATCTCTATACAAATCATTATTTAACGGCTGTCACCCTTGCGGGCAACTTTTACAAAACTGCTATTCGCCGCCACTTTTCATGTTCCTGCTTGTTGATAAAAAATTTTCAAAAAATTTTTCGCAGGGTTGATTAATGCAAGAAAGTTTTTAGAATAACTGCCCAAAGGAAATAGACTAACTATGGGTAATTATTTTATAAAGAACTCAATAGCCTTGTTATTCGTTGCGACATTCGTTATAGTCTCTTTGGCGGTTTTATTCCCGTGAGCCATGCGATAACGTTTACGAGTCTTACGGTGAATCTATGAAGAAGGCTCCACTAGCATTAATTCCAATGCATCTCTGTATTACCAGGAAAGCTAAAATCTTTTTGAAAAAAATCAAGGCGTCGGAAAAAATTTTTGGGAGTAAATTGGGGATAAG